>JAHDDF010000272.1 GCA_020629475.1 Saprospiraceae bacterium | reverse complement strand
TTGTTTCGTTTTTTATGCGAGTAAAAAATGAAAACGGAATGGAATTAAAGCATTGGTTTTAAGGTGTTAAAGCTCTTTTCTGTAGCCTATAAAATCATTTTATAGAAAGAAAAATCCCGAATGTTGCCTAGCAACATTCGGGATTTTTTTGTTTGGAGTTTTGGGCTTCTAGCAATTGCTACAAGAAACGGAACTAGTCTCCGTTAAACCCCAAGTACCCGTATTCTCACAATCATCCAAACGGTTACAATCCTCGTTGATGAAAGAGCTACTTACCGTAACGCCTGTAGCCGCCTCGATTGCGATATCGGTATTCAAAACGATATTCTTAATCACGCAGATTTCGGAAGCATCGGATTGGAAGTTCACGAAGTTCTTTCCGTAATTACAGCTACCGATTACACTGTTCTTGTGGATGCTAACATTATCCGCTGAGCCTACCGCCCCTGAACCGATAACGAATACCGCATCGAACATATCTTGGTTGCTGCTCTTCAATTCGAAAGCATTATCAAAAACGGTTAATGGACCACCATAAAGCGCCTCGATACCGTTGTTGATTCTTCCTTGACCCGCAGCACTGTGGAAAGGAGAGTTTTCGTTACGCAATTCGAAAAGGTTGTTTTCGATATTTACGCCTACGGCCTCAAGACGGATAAATCCGGCACCTGTGTTTTTGAAGTTGTTTCCGCTGATTTCAGCATTTACGGAAGTAGTGGTGGAACCGGAGGAGATGGATACCGCTACCGCATTATTTACGGTTTCGTTCATCACGAAAATATTCTCGAACCTGTTTCCGGTAATGATTACGTTAGTACTAACGGTGCTAAGGTCGGCTTGCTCCAATCCTCTTGCGTAAGAGTCATTGGTGTTTCCTGCGCCAATGTTCCATACAGAGTTGTTGGTAAAGGAAAATCCGGGAGCATCGGCATAGCGTACGGCTACCGCATTGAAGGTAGAAGTCGCGCTTTGGCAACCAACACCGGTGAATGTGCTTTCGTGGATTTTTGCGTAGCAAGAATTACTTAAATTCAAAAGACCGTTAATTTGACAATTGAATTTTCCGTCAAGGGTAACGTTATTCATTTCAAAGTCCTTGACGTTATCAAGGCTTAGTAAAAAGCCTGCTCCTGTAGTGGAACCTCCGGCACCGTCCATGGAGATGTTTCCGTTTTCCAAAACGAATCCGTCAAAATCCTTTACGGTGGTTAAGCGTCCGTTTACTTCATAAGTATTGGAGCCTAGGTCCACGGAAGTACGGATACCCGGGTTACTTAAGGCAAATGCTTTTGCGGAAGCAATCGCACCGTTAATGTTGTTTAGGTTGGTTGCCGGGTCAGCTACGGGAGCACCGGGTGTAAATACTTGCTTTGAAGCATAGGACCCCGGAGTACAAGTAGAGGATTGGCTAAACTGAGGGATTGTGTTTTCCTCCGTTTCCCCGATAATGGCATCCGTGCAGCTTTGGAATGCGAACAAGGAAATAGCAAAGAAGAAAAAGAGACCGGTTTTCGCTTTTGACATAACGACGTTAAGTTTTATTCATTCCATAGAAATTCCCCTCCGGATCACTCGTCTAAGTGACCCGGATAGAATAATATCTATCCGTATTTGAAAAAGGGGAAACGGGCTTTTTTTAAAGCCTTCGTGAATTGGAACGCAAATGTATTCTAAAGTAACATGCCGCGCGAGCCCCGGTTTGTTATCAAAATATTAAATAAGTGTTGAGATGCCGTATTGTAGTTTTATCGTATATGTGGCTGTTTTTTAATTCATTTAGGAATGGTTTTGGGGTCCTCGTCTTTGTACAATTTTATTTTGATAATGTATTTTTATGCGGAAAAATATTTTGATTAAATTTCTTGTTTTAAGGCGAGAAAAAATTTTATTCTTTTTCGTGTTTTTTCTGGATTTTCGGATTTTTTGAGAAAAAACGACTTTTTTGATGTGTTTTTCCTAGCTAGGAAATTCGTTTTTGTTGACGATCAGGACTGTTTTTTCAAAAGCCTTTATGTCGGATAGACGTCTACCGTAAGGTCAATTTTTGAGGAGTTTTTTCTCCGATCAGGTTAATTAATAAATACCCGGAACATCGGTTTTAGGTATTTATGGTTGAACCTTCCTCTAATTTTACATTTCTAAATAAATATGCCTAGGGCTTTTAAAATTTGGCTGCCTAAATCAATATTTGATATTCCTATTCGTTTTGAAGGATTTGATTTGGAACCTTTGAATGTTTACGTGTTACGATATGAGTATGTATTCAGTGTTTATGTAAAGTGTTTTATGTTGTTTGTAAGTATTTTGTGGGTTTTTAGTTTTGTTTTTTCGTTGTTTTTTCATTGTCACACTATTTGTTAATATTTCTTTTTTTGAGGGGTGCATCAATGCTACTAATTTTTATTTTTGAGCCAAACGATATGAAATTTTGCCAAATCAGCAAATAGGCAATCTTTCTTGTCAACGCAAATCACAATAACCATAAAGTATTTTTCAATGATTCAGAGTGCCAGAATTATTGTGCTGCTCCTATGTCTGTGCAGCCTCTCCTTTCTTTCCTTCGCGCAAACCAACTACTATTACGCTCCTGAAGGAAAAACCTACCTCGATGTTTCACAGGAAAAAATCTTGGTCAAGTTTGACCAAAACCTTTCCTTGGCGGAACAGCAAGCCATCTTTTCCCGCGTTCCCGGTATTGCCGGCGTTAAGCAGGAAAACATTCTACCTTCCCCGCAAGTAACCTTGGTTCCGCTTACGGGTGTAAATTCCACAGGGCAAGTCGCAAAAATTCTTGAGGAATTAAATGCCTTGGATAATGTGGAGTTCGCCAATGCGTTTCTTGCGCATGAGGACGGAACCCTACACGGTATCCAAGAAAAGGTTTTGATTCGTGTAAAGAGCGATAAGGATTTTGCTCGCTTACAAGAATTAGCCGTAAAACTGACGGGACGTACCGCCAAGGCAAACGAATTCGACACCTTCCTTTTTGAGCTTTCCGTGCAAAAGGATTCAGAAATGAACGCCTTGGAATTGGCGAACTTCCTTCATGAAACAGGGGAATTCGCTTATGCCGAGCCGGATTTCCTTCGTTTGATGAAGCGTATGAATACCAATGATACTTACGTTGACGGGCAATGGTCCTTGAACAACGACGGTAGTAATACCTCCTCCTACGGTGGTATCGTAGGCGCGGACATGAGCGTTTATGATGCTTGGACCGTTACCGCGGGTTCCTCTAACATTAAAGTCGCTATTTTGGATGAGGGTGTTGATTTGGATCACCCGGATCTACTTGCGAATATGCTTGGTGGTTATGATGCCACGGGCCAAAACAGTGGCGGTAACATGTCAGGTGATGACGCGCACGGAACGGCTTGCGCCGGTATCGTGGGTTCCGTAGGTAATAATGGTCTTGGTATGGCAGGAGTTGCCTACAATACTAAGATTATCCCTGTAAGAATCGCTTATTCCTCAGGTAGTAGCTGGGTTACTTCCAACTCTTGGATCGGTAACGCAATTAACTGGTCATGGCAAACCGCCCAAGCGGATATCCTTTCCAACTCATGGGGTGGGGGAGGATCTTCCTCTACCATTAATAACGCCATCGACGGTGCGGTGAACAACGGTCGTAACGGATTGGGTTCACCAACGCTTTTCGCGGCAGGTAACGATAATGGCGCAAATAGCTATCCCGCTACGTATTCCCCTACGATTTCCGTTATCGCGATGAGCATGTGTAACGAACGTAAAAACCCAAGCTCTTGTGATAACGAGACTTGGTGGGGTTCCAACTACGGTTCCGGCGCGGATATCGCGGCACCGGGCGTAAAAATCTATTGTACGGATATCGCCGGTTCCGCCGGTTATGCTTCCGGTGATTATACCGGTTCCTTTAATGGAACTTCTTCCGCAACACCTAATGCTGCGGGTGTAATGGCATTGATTCTTGCCGTGAATCCTTCCTTGACGGAAACGCAAGCACGTTTTGCCATAGAAAGTACTTGTGATAAGGTAGGAGGTTACTCTTACGGTAACAATGGTTCACAACCCAACGGTACTTGGTCCAATGATTTGGGGTACGGTCGTGTAAATGCTTACGCGGCGGTCCTTTCCGTAGGAAGTGCTCCTGATCCTACTTGTGATGACGGTATCCAAAACGGGAACGAGGCAGGTATTGATTGCGGCGGTGACTGCGCTCCTTGTCCTACTTGTAACGACGGTGTGCAAAACGGAAACGAAACCGGCGTTGATTGCGGTGGTTCCGACTGTGCGGCTTGTCCTTGTAACGGTACGGCTGTAACGGTTTCCATTACCTTGGATAATTATCCGGAGGAAACTTCTTGGTCCATCGTTGACGCAAACGGTGCTACCGTTGCTTCCGGTGGTACTTACGGTACCCAAGCAGATGGTTCTACCGTAAACATCGACCTTTGCTTAGCGGATGGTTGTTATGACTTTACCATCAATGACGCATACGGCGACGGTATCTGCTGTGGATACGGAAACGGTTCCTATATCGTAACAGGTGATGGTTCCACATTGGCTTCCGGCGGTTCTTTCGCTAGCTCTGAAACCACCAACTTCTGCTTGGGTGGCGGAACGGATCCTGATCCTACTTGTGATGACGGTGTTCAAAACGGAAACGAGACCGGTGTTGATTGCGGTGGTGATTGCGCCCCTTGTGCTACTTGTAATGATGGTGTTCAAAACGGAAATGAAACCGGCGTGGATTGCGGTGGTGATTGTTCCGCTTGCCCCACTTGTAATGACGGCGTACAGAACGGAGACGAGACAGGTGTAGATTGCGGTGGTTCCGATTGTTCCCCTTGTCCATCTTGTAATGACGGTATCCAAAACGGAAACGAGACCGGCGTTGATTGCGGTGGTTCTTGTTCCCCTTGTGCTACTTGTAATGACGGCGTACAAAACGGTGACGAAACCGGTGTTGACTGCGGTGGCTCTTGCGCACCTTGTGATAACGGCGGCGAATGTACTGACGTATTAATCAACTTCTCCAACTTTGATTCCGGCTGGGGTATTTGGAATGACGGTGGTTCCGATTGCCGTAGAAGCGCGAACGACGCCACTTACGCGAATAGCGGTAGCTACTGCGTACGTCTTCGTGATAATACCAGCACTTCAACCATGACCACGGATAATCTAGCCTTGAACGGGTTCAAGGAAGTAACCGTTTCCTTCACGTACTATCCAAGAAGTATGGAAAACGGCGAGGACTTCTGGTTACAATTCTCCTTGGATGGCGGTGGTACCTACCAAACCGTTTATACTTGGGCTAGGGGTACCGACTTCAATAATAACCAACGCTATAATGCTTCAATTATAGTTACAGGAACTTTCACGGATGAAACCAGAGTGAGGTTCCGCAATGATGCTTCCGGTAACTCCGATTGGATTTATATTGATGATGTGAGATTAACCGGTTGTACAACGGGTGCGGCTCCAAGCAGTTCTAATAATATGGAGGTCGTAAATGGTGATGATATGGATGACCCACTTGAAATAGATGCGGATATCCAGCCTGTTGATCCTGTTGCTAACGTGAACTTATTCCCGAACCCGACTCGCGGTAACTTGAATTTGGCTTACGAAATGGCGGTTGACGGCGAGCTTGAAATCACCATTATGGATGTAACGGGAAGAACCGTATTGACGCGTTCCGTTCAACGTCCAATGGGTAAACAGCGTGAGGAATTGAACGTTTCTTTACTGGATGCGGGATACTACTTTGTGGTGCTTCGATCAGGAGAGCAAGTGGTAACGAAGAAATTCGCTAAGATTAACTGATAAAAGAATTTTTCCGAGTTACGAGCGTGTTCAGGTTTTACCAAATTGGCTAGACTCGTCCCTTTTTGTCCTGAACTTCGTTACAAAATTGCTCATTTAGCGCTGCTAAACTCCGCATTTTGTGCCTCATTCAAAACAAAAATTGACTGTTTCTATTC
>JAHDDF010000271.1:1347-6003 GCA_020629475.1 Saprospiraceae bacterium | reverse complement strand
CGGTGGTCGAGATGACAGGATTTGAACCTGCGACCCCACGCCCCCCAGGCGTGTGCGCTACCGGGCTGCGCTACATCTCGTTTGCGGTGGGCAAATGTAAGGTGTTTACCGGAAATAATCCAACTACTTCAAGGAATTTTAATCGGATTTCCAAAGTGAGCCCCACAAGGCAATAACTCCGGCAGGAAGTAAATAATTCCCTATATCCTTTATATTTCCGGAGCGCAAGCATCCTATCTTTAGGGCTTCAAGCAAAAAGCGAAAGATGAAAATCAACGGTCACGGACATCTATTACCTGAACCCGGGCAAATTCCGGAATTCATGAAACGCAAGAAACTCTTTTGGGTGGATGACGACCGTAAGTTCATGCGGCAAGGGAATTGGAAACGCCCCATTACTGATCCTAGTTTCTTCCTGAAGGAAAAGCTGGAATGGATGGAGGAAACCGGTTTGGACCATGAAGTAGTCCTTAATCTATCCCAGCTATATGCCAATGGATTAAAAAGAAGGGAAGCATTGGATGTGGTTCGCTTTCAAAACGATTTTAACGCCCAAGTCCAAGCGGAAAACCGAAGTAAATTTACCTGTGGTTTTGTGGTACAGCCCTGCCATATGGAGGATGCCCTCAAGGAAATGCTCCGTGCCGTTACCGAATTGGATTTGAGGTTGCTTTGTTTGCCTACCCATTTTCTGGATGAGAACGGACAATGGAAAACGACCGCACACGAGGATGTCGTACCCATTTGGGAATTGGCGAATGAATTGGGCATCGCGGTAGAAATCCATCCTTATGATGCGCCTAAAATCATTGGTTTAGAGGATAGGAATTGGCGCTTTCACCTCGTTTGGATGTGTGCCATGACTGCTGATCATTTTCACTTCTTTTGCTTAAATGATTTTCCGGATAGATTCCCTGATTTGAGGACTTGCTTCGCCCACGGCAATCAATTCGGGCAGGTAAACGTGGGAAGAAGAAAACAAGGCTACGAAGGTCGGCCTGACCTGTTTGGCAATACAAGAAACCCCAAAGAGAACTACAAGGCGCCGAACGTCTTTTTTGATACCCTTGTCCATGATGTGCTTTCTTTTGAACTCCTTGTAAAAAGGCAAGGCGTCTCTTCAATTGTAGCCGGCTTGGATGACCCGTATCCGCTAGGGGAAATGAAAGGTGTAGGGGATTCCTATCCCGGGAAAGTCATTGATGAAGCCGAAGCGGCAGGAATTATTTCCAAGGAGGAAAAGGCAGCGATTTGGAAGGGAAATGTTTTGGATTGGTTGGGGAGCGAGACCCTTGAAAATCTCATTAACTAGCCTTGTTCGGTCCATTGGTTCCTTGAAAACTACTATTCGTCAATTGCTTTTCGGCAATTTCCTTCAATTGTTTCATGTTTCTTAAACAAGTCGGATATTAGGTTCAACCTTAGGCTCTCCCAAGCCATCTTATTTACCCACGAACCATTTGACCAAGATGAAAACTTTCATTGCGCTTTTTCTATTTGCGTTGCTTCCGTTCTCATTATGTTTTTCCCAAACCAGCGGCGGTCCCGATATATGGGGATATGTCTGGAAAGATAGTAATGATCCTTCCGGTCCTACCTATAGTTGGATAGATATTACAACCGTAGGAACCCAAGTAACGGGTCTTAGTAATGATAATGCCACGGCTCCTATCAATATGGGGATGTCCTTTCAATACTATTGGACGGATTACTCTGAAATCAGGATTGGCTCCAACGGGTGGCTATCTTTTGATGAAACCGGGAATACGGCGCCTTGTATTCCTACCATTCCTTCACCTGGGCAAGCCTCGGAAAATATCCTTGCTCCATTGATGAGTAATTTAACTATGGCAGGATTAGGTGCTACAGGAGAGGTATGGCATTATTATGATGCGGCGAACCAGAGATTCATCGTCTCCTATATCAATATACCTTGGTCAATAGAAACCTCACCGTATCATATAGGCTCCAATTCTTTCCAAGTCATTTTATCCGCGGTAGATCATTCGATTACCTATCAATACGCGAACATAGACTCCGCTAATTTCCCGACTACCTCCTGCTTTACGGACGTAGTAGTCGGAATAGAAAATATTACGGGAAATGTTGGTCTTCAACCCTATAACGGAAGTTTACCACCTTCGAATTATGCGGTTACTTTTGAGCCACCTGCCGTAATTACATTCAATATTGCGGACGTAACGCCCTTCTGGACGCAAAATGATAAAAGCAGGGCAAGTACTTATTCCATAAACAATCCCTTTGACATAGATGTCCAAGTCAAGAATGTAGGAAGTGCGGATATGACTTCCTCCACCACGGTGAGTTTGGAAATTTTTGACGGGGCAATGGTTTCCCAATATTCAAGCAGCAATACCGTTCCTGCCGTTCTTTACGGTTCTTCGTCAATCACAAGCTTTACCATCCCGACAGGTTTATCTACGGGCTTGCACACGGTAAGGGTTTCCACTACCACTACAGGAGATATTAATCCTTCCAATAATATCCGTACTACGGAGATTTATTTGGTGGATGAAACGGTAAATCCAATTTTGGTTTCTTACATCAAAGGAAGTGCGCCTACCGATACATGGAGCAGAACCGGCGGGGCGGATTTTGGCGCAGGGACGCGATTTGTTCCTGCCTTCTATCCGATGGACCTAATCTCCGCTGATTTATATATTCAAGCCGTTAATGGCGCGCCAACGGCTGAGGAATATACGGTTGAAATTAGAGCGGACGACGGAATGGATAACGGTCCGGGTACCTTATTGGCAACGGAAGTCGTAGCGGCAGGAAGCTATACCACTAATGGTTGGGTAAATACGGTTCTTACCAATCCGGTTACCATTTCCTCAGGAGGCGTTTACATCCTTTGGAAAAGCTCCGGTAATGTAGGATTAGGAATGGAAACCGGTGAAATCGCTTCTAGGCAATCAGCGGAATTCAACGAGACTACTTGGGCGGAATACAGGAATAATTTTTCCAATGATTTTATGATCACCGCCAACTTCGAGTATAACCCCGTGCGGGAGTTCATTACTACTTGGAGAACGACGACGCCTTCAGAAGAAATTCTTATTCCTACAAATGGCGGAGGTTATAATTACGATGTGGATTGGGGAGATGGAACCACCTCTACGGGACTTACGGGCAGCCAACTCCATACCTATGCCGTTCCCGGTGATTATACGGTTAAAATCACGGGTGATTTCCCTAGAATTGATTTCACGCAATCCCCCAACATTTACAGACCTAAAATCATTTCCCTTGATCAATGGGGCGATAATCCTTGGGCAACTATGGAAAATGCCTTTTATGAGTGTACAAATATGATTTACAACGCTACCGATACACCGGATTTATCAAACGTTCAAAATATGAATGGAACGTTCCTATTCTGTTCTAAGTTTGACGGCGATTTAAGTGCATGGGACGTTTCAAATGTTACTTCCATGGTTCGTACTTTTGCTGTTACCCCTGAATTCAATGGAGATATTAGCACATGGGACGTTTCGGGCGTTGAGAACATGGAGGAAATGCTAGGCGGAGCGTCCAAGTTTAATCAAGATTTGAGTGGTTGGAACGTTAGTTCGGTAAAGAACATGTCATATATGTTTAACGGAGCTTACGCTTTCACATCCGACTTAAGTAGTTGGAATGTTAGCTCGGTGGAAGATATGGCGGGAATGTTTTCTAACGCTTGGGTTTTTAATTCGGATTTAAGTAGTTGGAATGTAGGTTCTGTTTTAGATATGAACGAGATGTTCCAATATGCAAAGTCATTTACGAGTGATTTGAGTGCTTGGAACGTAGCTTCCGTAACCAATATGTCCGCCATGTTTAGGCAAACCTCCTTTGATCCCGGGCCCTTTAATTCAGACTTAAGCTCATGGAACACCGGGGAGGTAACGAATATGAGTAACATGTTTTTGTTTGCTACTTCCTTTGATAGTGACCTAAGTGGTTGGGATGTTTCCAAGGTCACCAATATGTTTTACATGTTCAGGGGGGCATCCTCCTTCGGTTCCGACTTGGGCGGATGGAACATAGCAGGTGTTTCCAATATGTTTTCTATGTTGGATAATTGTGCCATGAGCATTACCGAATATGATAACACCTTGATCGGTTGGGCATCCCAAACCGTAATTTCCAATATCGATTTAGGAGCGGCAGGATTGGAATATTGTAATGGAAATGTTGCAAGACAAAACTTAAATCTTAACTCTAACTGGACTTTTTCAGGAGATTCCCAAGCTTCCTTTTCCATGAATTCCCCTCCTGCTACAGTAAATGGGACGGTAACCCAAACGCAAAGTGCCACCCTTACATACTACGGTTCCGCTTGTACGGATGTTTATGTATCCGTACAACAGTCAGGACCAAGCCCGGTTTCCGGAAACGTTACCGCCGGTGTTTGGATAGAACCTACGATTCCTACATTAAGCGGGGCGCCTTACGTGGCTCGTCATTATGAAATCACTCCTGAAACGGGGGCGGCTTCCGCGACGGGAAGGGTTACCTTGTTTTTTACCCAGGGTGAATTCGATAATTATAATGCCCATCCCAGTAGCACTGCGGATCTTCCCACGAATCCATCGGATATATTAGGCATCTCCAACTTAAGGGTTACCAAATTTGCGGGAACAAGCAGCG
>JAHDDF010000271.1:0-1337 GCA_020629475.1 Saprospiraceae bacterium | reverse complement strand
CGACGGCTCCGGACTACCCGGAACCTATGGTGCTCCGACCGTTATCGATCCCGTTGATGCGGATATCCAGTGGAACGCGGTAAACGGGGCATGGTCCGTGACTTTTGACGTTACCGGATTCTCAGGATTTTTCGTTCATTCGGCAAGTACCGTTTTGCCGGTTGATATGATTTCCTTCAAGGGAGAAAAAAGAGGCGACAAAGCCTTACTTACTTGGGAAACCGCTTGGGAAGAGAATAATCAAGGGTTCGAGATTCAACGTTCCGAAGATGGATTGAATTATGAGTTGGTAGGTTTCGTTGCCGGAAAGAATGAAGACGGGAATGCCTACGAGTTCCATGATTTTAATCCAAAAAGAAGCTTGAATTTTTACCGATTGAAGCAAGTGGATATTAGCGGAAATTACTCTTATTCTAATATCATTGCCTTGGATTTCTCCGGAAAAAGGGAAAATATCACGGTTTATCCGAATCCGACTTCAGGAACTTTCAATATTCCTTTTGCAAATAGTGAAGGATGGATTAACATTGCCGACGTAAACGGAAAGCACGTTACATCCGTACAATGGAGCGGGGGAGAGGTTGATATTTCAATGCTTCCTGAGGGGCTTTACTTTTTGACCCTGATTTCCCAAGAAGGAACCTTCTCCGGGAAGATTATAAAGAAGGAATAAATTTATGGCAGGAAACATATTCGGGACCGCATTTAGAATCGCCACCTTCGGGGAATCCCATGGCAAGGCAATTGGCGTGACCATAGATGGTTGTCCGGCGGGAATAGAGGTAGATGAGGAAAGGATTGCCAAGGAAATGGCAAGACGCAGACCCGGTCAATCCAAAATCGTTACCCAAAGGGATGAACCTGATTTCGTGGAAATTCTTTCCGGTGTTTTCGAAGTAAAAACGACGGGTACGCCCATTCATTTATTAATAAACAATAAGGATCAACGTTCTAAGGACTACTCGCACATAAAAGATAGTTTTAGACCGTCCCACGCGGATTTTACCTACCATGAAAAATGGGGGCATAGAGATTATAGAGGAGGAGGAAGAAGCTCAGCGCGTGAGACTGCGGCAAGGGTAGCGGCAGGTGTTTTTGCCAAATGGCTCTTGGAGGCACAAGGTATTTCCGTCCAAGCGTACGTCAGTGCGGTAGGGGAGTGTACCCTTGGGAAATCATATCAAGAACTTGATTTTTCCTTGACAGAATCCAATCCTGTTAGATGTCCTGAGCCTGCTAAGGCGGCGGAAATGGAAACCTTAATCCGGGAAGTCAGAAAAGCCGGTGATACGATTGGTGGTGTAGTTTCTTGTGTTGTTACCGGAATGCCCGTTGGT
>JAHDDF010000270.1 GCA_020629475.1 Saprospiraceae bacterium | reverse complement strand
CGACATGCAAAATCAACCCACAACACTATGCAGCTAGCAGCAGTCAGGGGGTGGCTCTGAGTCACCCCCTGACTACACCCCTGACTGCGGCTCGGCTTCGCAACCCTATTCTTTAACCACTAAATGCAATGACAGATGAAAAACCGAAATTTTAGCTGGATTTTTTGGATCATTGGAATCGGGATTTTCCTTTTTATGATGGCACTTGCCAATCCCTTTTCCGTAAACTACAGCGGACACAGGACACATGTCCAAACCATTACCGGTAAAGAATGGGTACGCTTTGATCCCGGAGTTTATTGGGCGGGCTTTTTTAGCACCACCACTTCCTACCCGGATGTCATCACCGTCATCTTTACGGATTCGAACATCGATTCGGAGGTAACTTCCCTTTCGGCACCTATCGACATCCGTTTTAACGATGCGACACGTGCTACGGCTAGCGCAACGGTACGTTGGAGACTTCCTTCTACCGAGACGGATATGATTCGGGTACACAAGGAGTATAAATCACCCAAGAAATTGGCGGAGACTACCCTTACCACTTATACGGATGAGTGCTTGCGTTACTCCGCGCAGTTGATGGAGTCCGAGACGCACTATTCCGGTGGAATGTCCAAACTTTCCGAGGATTTTCAGGACCAATTAGAGAACGGACAGTTCATTTTGGAATTGAAAACCGAGTACGTGAAGGACACCTTGACGCAAGAGCAGACAAAACTTACGACCCGTTTCCCGCGCAAGGATGCCCAAGGAAATATCGTAAGGAATAAGTCCGATGTCCAGCAGTTCAACATCACCGTGGCATATGCCAGCATCGGTTCCGTTGACTACGAGGATCAAGTAGACAAAAAGCTTCAGCAGAAGATTGAGTCCAGCACGCAGGAGTCCATCTCCAAGCAGAAATTAATCACGGCACAGCAGGAGGCATTGACCGCCAAAGCGGAGGGTGAAAAAATCATCGCGGAGACCAAAGCAAGGGAGGAGGCTTCCAAAATTGAAGCGACCATCCGTGCGGAGAAAGGACGCGCCGTTGCGAAAATCGCGAAGGAAGAAGCTGAGTACATCCGCCAAAAGTTGATTTTGGAGGGACAAGGTGAGGCTGAGAAAAAGCGCTTAATCATGCAAGCGGACGGCGCCTTGGACAAAAAGCTTGAGGCTTACGTTCAAGTTAACCAAAAGTACGCGGAAGCCATTCAAAACTACCAAGGGGATTGGGTACCCAACATCCAAATGGGTGGGGAAGGCGGAAGCGCTAACGGCTCCCAAGACTTGATTAATCTTTTGATGGTAAAAACCGCTAAGGACTTGTCTTTGGATTTGGATGTTCAATCCAAATAAGCGTAGCGGCTGCTGGCGCGTTGTGTGGGGGTGACTCCAAGTCACCCCCTCACTTGCGCCAGCGCCAGCGCTATCGCGCTTGACGCCACTCCAACCAAAGGAACTCATCATAATCCCCCTCTCCTATTCCGTCCCAATCGAACAGCTTTACTTCAATCCGATTCTCTGTATCATCCCAAATACAATAAATACTTGGAGGTCCATCTACCCCTTGGGTACAAAACGTATCACCGAGACTTGTTAGGCATGCACCATAAACGTCAAGCATCTTATCCTTATCGGATTTATCCATCATTACTAAAATGTTGGAAATTTTGTTTTCGTCATCGAATTCAACCTCGATGGCTTCAATCTTATTCCCTGCCAGGGAGCGAAATTTCTTTTTCTTCAGCTTTACTTCGTAAACGCAGCGGTAACATCCCTCGGGAGGTACATCCTCATCCTCGTACATAAAGGGATCGTCTCCCATTTCCTCTAAAATTTCGGGATCGATTTTAGCAGGTGTCCTATTGAAGTAAGATTCTATTTTCTTTTTCTTCAATAGTTTCTTTACCGATTTATGGGATGCTCCCATTTTCAAATCATGCAAACCGGAAAATTCCACCTTTTGGGCGGATAGGCCCAAGAAGGAAAACATCAGAATTGTTAATAGCATTAATCTCATAACCACAAATATAGTAAGTCACGGGGTGACTTGGAGTCACCCCGTGACTTGACTATATTTGCGGTTCAAAACAAATCATTTAGATGTTAATCGTTTACGCCCTTTTATCTATCGGTTTCTCTTTCCTATGCTCCATATGGGAAGCCGTAATTCTTAGTGTTCCCGCTTCCTACGTAGAAGCACAATACAAATCAGGGACTTGGGTCGGAAAAAAACTCAAGGATTTCAAGCAAAACATCGACCGCCCCTTGGCGGCGATTCTTACGCTGAATACCATTGCCCACACCGTGGGTGCTATGGGTGTGGGTGCGGAAGCTGCTGCCATGTACAAGGACAGTGAGCCATTCCTAAATATAGATGCTATAAATTTCCATTTAAATACCGAAGGGCTTATTGCTGTAGTAATGACCTTAGCTATCCTTATCCTTTCGGAAATCATCCCCAAAACCCTAGGAGCTAACTTCTGGAAGCCGCTTACGCGATTTACGGTAATGGGTGTAAATGCCATCATCATTGCCTTGTTCCCCTTGGTTTGGGTATCCCAGTGGATTACCAAATTACTAAAAGCTGATCCACACAAGAGCGTATTGAGCCGTCAAGACTTCTCCATTATGGCGGAGATCGGAACGCAGGAAGGTGTTTTCAATGAGGGTGAATTCCGCATCATTAATAACCTCCTAAAATTCCAAAACATCAAGGCAAAGGATATCATGACACCCCGTACCGTGGTGCATGCCGTTCCTGAAACCATGACTTTGGATGATTACTTTAAAAAGTATCCGAAGCTTACGTTTTCCCGTATTCCCGTCCATAAGGGAAGCAACAAGGATGATGTCATCGGTTTTTTCTTGAAAGATGAAATGCTTCTCCAATTGGCGAAGGACAACCACGGTATTACCGTCGGAAGTATCGCACGTCCAATCAAGATGGTAAAAGAGGATACAAGCATTCCTGAAATTTTCAATTACCTACACGAAAACCGTGAACACATTGTTTTGGTAATCGGCCAATACGGAGGCATGGCTGGTGTCCTATCCATGGAAGATGTTGTGGAAACCTTATTCGGTTTGGAAATTTTGGATGAATTTGACAACGAGGAAGACATGCAATCCCTTGCCCGCAAAAAGTGGCAACAACGCGCCAAGGAACTTGGCTTGCTGGAAGGGGATGAGTTTATTGAGTAAGCTCCATACCCCAAGAGGTGGTCTTCCGACCACCGGAAAAAACAAAAAAACCGCCTAGTTCAAATCAATGAACTAAGCGGTTTTTTTAGATATCTACCTCCTTTTTTATTTCCCTTTTCGGTGGTCCAAAGACCGCCTCCTTGGGGTGAAGGAATTTTCCGTGGTCGGAAGACCACGGCTTGGGGACCACGGTTTGGGGATTTAGAATTCGACCTTTTCGATTTCGCGGATCAAGGCTTGCTTATCGGTTTCCAACAAGGACATCAAATCGAATACCTTATCGGAGAATCCTGCCAAGGCGAAGATCTTATTTTCCGGGAATTGCAAGGAACCGTAGCCGTTCAAATCAAAAGAGTAGATGAACGGATCCGCGCCCGTACGCTTCTTGTATCCTGCAAATGCCTTCTTGGGCGTGTATCCACCTACCCAACCTTGCATATCGGACAAGATGATGATACGGTCGTAGGCTTCCTTTGCCTTTTCGAAAATGGAGTGGAAGTTGGTTCCGCCGGAACGTGCCTTCTTCGCCAATCCATCCGCGATATCCATTGCCGCATTGCGGTGGTTCGGCTTCACGTAGGAAGCATTGTCGGAGAATCGCATCAAATCGGCATCGTTGCTCTTGTACAACATTGCCGCGAAGATGGAACCGATTTCAATCGGGGACTTCTTATCCTTACGGTGTCCGCCCCAAGTCATGGAACCGGAGTCGTCCAATACCACCAAAGTTCTGCCGCTGAATACCGGAACGTTATCCAAGGAAATTTCCAAGGCGTCCGTCAAGGCACCGGTAATCTTTCGCGTTGCCGCGTTCTTGATACCGGATTCCTTAATAGCGTCCATTGCGGACAAGAAACGGAAAGGCAATACCTTACTCTTCTTGATTCGGTTTCGATCCGTCAAGGTCTTCAATGCGATATCCAAGACATCGGGTGCTTGCTCGGCGATGTTCCGCAAGTTGCGCAACAAAGCGAAGTAACCCAACTTGTTTTCGCGGATCAATTCCGTCCAGGCTTCCGCCTTCTTGGATTCCTTATCGGATGCGTCCTCAGCGTTCTTACCCGCTTCAGTCAACTTGGCTTCCCAAGTATTCGTGTTACGCAAAGTTCCGTTTACCAATTCTTGCAAAGCCTTGGCGTTACGTTGTGTCGGAACGGGGTGAACCAAGTTCACCAAGTCCACCAACTTCACCGCCTTGTTTTCACCACGGTACTTCGCCAATTGGTAACCGTCGAACTTATCGAAAGCCGCACCGAATCCCTTCTTCATCGCGTTCGGCAATGTCTTGCCGCCCTTACCGAAGTAGTACGCCGTAATTTCCAACATATCATCCGGACGGGAAACGATGGCATCGTAAAATGCCTTTGCCCAAGTTTGTCCGGAAACGTATGCCGCCAACTCCGCCGCCAAAACGTGCGTAATGGATCGCATATGGAATTGCTTCCGTGCATAAACCGCAGCCTTCGCGGCAAAAATCGGTTCTACTTGTACCAACAAAGCCGCCAACTCCTTGAAAGTCGTTCCCGCCTTTCGGTAAAATTGATCTTGCGCGAAATTGGTCAACAAAATGGAAGCCAATTGCATCTTAGGGGATTGCTTGTACGCATCTCCTCCCGCACGGTTCTTAATAGCTGTTGTCTTCTTCTTGAAATTGAACTTAGACATGGGTCTTTGGGAATTAAAAATTAATAATGGGGAATGAAGAATGGTTGGGTTTGAATTTTCATGTTTTGCTAAATACCTTTGAAGTACCAAAAAACATTTTACCCCATGAATAGAAAAAACATCGTTAGGGAGAAATCCTACTCCTTTGCCATTCTTTGTGTAAAGACTTTTCAAAAAATCGAAAAAGAAAAACGAGAGTTCGTTTTATCCCGTCAACTTTTAAGAAGCGGAACATCCATTGGCGCTAATATTGAAGAGGCTCAAGGTGCGATTTCCAAGAGGGATTTTATCGCAAAAATTCACATTTCCTACAAGGAGGCACTTGAAACCAAATACTGGCTTTCCTTACTTATGGATACCCATTTTATTTCTGAGGAGCATGGCAAAAAACTAATTTTTAAGTGTGAGGAACTTATTAAACTCCTTGGCTCAATTTTAAAATCAGCCAAACGAAATGAATAATTAACTCTTTAATTATTAACTATTCATTCTTCATTAAGTAAAACTCCGGGCAAAGGTGTAAGCGTGAATAAAATCGAGCCGCTCTTACCCCTTTCAGGGCAGTGAGCACGTTCATGCCGGACTCTACTAGAGATTCCGAACGAAACTCCCGCGTTTCGGTCACCCGAATTGCAGTACCTTAGGACCGTTATAGTTACGTGAATCGATGAACCACGTTTACTCGGCACCGGAATGTTTTTAATGAAGAATTAAAAATTATCCCGATAACTATCGGGAGAGTAATTGGGAGATAATTTCTCACTCTTAATTATTCATTTTTCATTGTGAAAACCCTCTTGGGAAAAAGTAAGGTGTGTATAATGGTTGATCCATAATGAGTGGACAGTTCGAATGTAAATCGAAGTAACACGACCTTTCACCACAAAAGGATAAAAATTAAGAATTAAAAATGAACAATTAATAATGATGTAATTCTTCATTAAACATTGTTAATTATTAATTCAAATAGAAGCCCCGGCAGGATTCGAACCTGCGATTCCCTGAGTCAAATTCAGGAGCCCTCGACCGCTAGGCTACGGAGCTATTTTTAATGAAGAATTAAGAATGATTAATTAAAGAAATTTTTCATTCTTAATTCTTCATTAATTGTCGATGTGGTAGGACTCGAACCTACGACCCCCTGATTAAAAGTCAGGTGCTACC
>JAHDDF010000269.1 GCA_020629475.1 Saprospiraceae bacterium | reverse complement strand
AATCCAAAACGGAAAGCGCAGCCACAATAGAAGCTTGCATCTCGGATTTATCCGGATGAACCTTAGCCACCACGCGCAAGCCGGAGAATAGGGTATAGAACATAAAAGATATGGCAGGGAGATTTTTGCCTTCGGGGATTTCTCCTGCCTCTACTCCTTTTTCCATGAGGGACAAGAACAAGCCTTCGTAGCGTTTTTGACTTTGGGACAAAATCTCGCGTAAACCCTCGTCTCCGGGTAATAATTCCGTAGCGGAATTTACGACAAAGCAGCCCTTACTTTCCGGGTCATTGACGGAACTACAAACGGCATTTTCAAACATTGCCGCGAAAGCCGCCCTAGGGGAATCAAATCCTTCCAAGAAAGCTTTAGTCCCTTGGAATCCTTCCTCGATATAAGATTTCAAGGCGCGGTCAAACAAATCCCGCTTACCCCCGAAGGTGTTATACATGGAGGCACGGTTGATGCCTAGGTGTTGCACCAAATCACACATGGAAGTGGCGTGGTATCCCTTCTTCCAGAATAACTCTGTCGCCTTTTCCAATACTACCTCCTCCTTGAATTGCTTTAGCCTTGGCATGATGATTCAAAATTAAGGAAAAGTAATCCAAGGCGGAAGCCTCTCAGGATTACTTTTCCCAATTGGGTAAACTTTATGCCCCAATGGCAACCAGCTCATCCACTTTTGCCTTTGCTTTTGCTAAGGCGCCTTCCGCGTCAAACATCAATTGGTTGGCGGCAATGAACTCAACATCCTTAATCCCGATGAAACCTAGAAAATGCTTGGCGTAATTGGAAGCATAATCTTGGTCACCGCCTATTTCGGTTCCACCGCTTGCCAATATGATATATGCCTTTTTTCCTTCCAATAATCCAACGGGACCATTCTCAGTATACTTGAAGGTTACGCCCGGACGAGCCACCAAATCAAAATAAGCTTTTACCGAGCCCGGAACGCTGAAATTATACAAGGGTGCCCCTAGTACCAAAACATCCGCTGCCTTGATTTCGGCAATGAGTTCATCGGATACTTTAATCAGTTCCTTTTGTTCATCCGTACGCTTGTCATCCGGTGTATAGAATGAGCCTACCATGGCGCCGGTTACAAAGGGAACTCCTTCGGTAAGTTCACGAACGGTTACATCACCGCCTAGTTTTGACACTAGATCATTGGACAATTGGCGGGTTACGGATTTGTCGATTCCCTGTACGCTGGAGTTGATTTGAAGAATTTTCATGATAATGGAATTTTTATTTTGGAACAATCATTCTAAATCAGATGACAAATAAAAGAACAAACGTTCCAAAACGTTCAATTTCCCCACTTTTAAAAAGTATGAAAACAAAAATTGTTGATGTTCCTTTCTTTTATCACTCCCGTTAAAGAGATGCATGTTTAAATTTCCGGATATCGAATTCATACTTGAATTCCTCGTTCATTTTCAAGCAGGCATCCATCTTCCTTGAAATGAATTCGATGAATTCCCTATCTTGAATTCATGACGAAATGCGCCAACTGCGAAACGGTTTTACAAGCTTCGGATAAGTTTTGCCCCAATTGCGGACAAAAGAACAATTCCGGAAAAATCACGCTATGGGATTTCCTCAAGGAGTTACTGGATACGGTATTTATCGTTGAATCCAGAACCTTTAAAACGGCTGCCGCACTTTTCATTCCCGGAAAACTTACCAAGGATTACTTCGAAGGTAAACGGCAGCGTTATCTCCACCCCGTCCGGATATTCATGTTTTGTACGGTAGCCTTTCTTGCCATTACGGGTTTCAGGGTAAATCAATGGCTGGGGCAAGAAGCGGAAGAAATAGGCGCAACCGTTTCCGATTACGGGGCACAATCAGAACTACTGCTTAAAATTGATTCATTAAATAAAATCCTCCCGAAAGAAAACGCCGCGTTGTATCCGCAAAGAACCATGGATTCCTTATGCGTCATATACCCGAGTAGATTATTATCCGGTATTGACATGGACGGGCTTGCCTTTACTTATGATAATAATGGAGTAGACGTTGAAATCCCCGTTGAAAAACTTTACATGTCGGACCCTGATGAACTCGCCAAGGAAAACGGGATTGACAACTTTTTCGGGAAACTGATGCTTCGGCAGTTCATACACTTCTCCAAGGAGCCCAACAAGTTTATACAATCCTCTATCGGAAACCTTATTTGGATGGTCGTCTTGCTGATGCCGGCGATTGCCCTTTTTCTAAAACTTCTTTACTTCAGAAGTAATAGATATTTCGTAGAGCATCTTTTCTTTTCCCTTCATTTCAATGCTTTTGCTTTTGTTATCATGGGTTTGGTACTCCTCCTATTCCCGAACAATGGTTTACCCATCTTCATTGCCCAAGCCATCTCGTGTATTTTCCTCCTTTGGGCAATGCAACGGTATTACGCGCAAGCCATTTGGAAAACCATTATCAAATGGATATTCCTATTGAATGCCTACCTATTCACCATCTTGATTTTCATAGGCATTACCATCGGGATTAGTTTTATGATTTTTTAGGATTTCGGACAACCATCCGAATCCTAAAATGGATTACGTTACCATCAAGTTAAACCAATAGTGCACCATTTTCCTCTAGCGAAAAATCGCTAAATTGCATCCGTAATGCATTATTTTTCATTCAAATTACAATATGATGATGCGTCAAACGATATTCACCCTACTTTTTGCAGCTATCTCAACCTTTGCTTTTGCACAAGGTGAATTCCTAGGGAAATGGAAAACCATTGATGATGCTACGGGTGAAGCAAAATCCCACGTAGAAATTTACGAGCGTGGCGGTAAGCTATACGGAAAAGTCGTTAAAATCTTGAACGAAGACCGCGCTGACTCCCTTTGCGAGAAATGTAGCGGTAAAAAACATAACCAGCCCGTGAACGGATTGGTTATCATAGAGAACCTTTCCAAGAAAGACAATTACTACAAGGGCGGAACCATCCTTGACCCTGAAAACGGCAAGGAATACGGTTGCTCCATTTGGTTGGAAGACGGCAAACTAAAGGTGCGCGGTAAGCACTGGTCAGGATTATACCGTACCCAAACTTGGTATCGCGTGAAATAATTCGGGAAAAGCATCCTGAAACCATAACAAATAACGGATTCATAAAGGGAATTTAAGCTTCCGTTAAAAATTTTTTTCGAGCCGGACAATAATTGTCCGGCTCGATCTGTTTATAGGGGGAACATAACGACATACATGTCAGTTCATTGAAAATCACTTGATTGTTTAACGACGGCGAACGGCTCAATCGCCAATTAGCCGAGATTCTCGCGTATGATGAATAAGACTTACACTGAAGAGGATTTGATTCGTTTTTACTACAAGGAGACTACCGCGAAGGAGTCCATTGAAATTGCGGAAGCACTGGAAAAGGACTACCGATTAATGGAGGAGTATTCAGGCATCACAAAGACCTTGAATGCGCTGCCCAGGGTTACTTTCGCACCGTCGTCCAAATCCGTAAGGAACATACTGGACTACAGTAGTTCCACACGCTTGGAAACTTGCTAGGCAACGAAACATCCTAACAAACGAACCCGTATCCATCCCCCTTGGATACGGGTTTTGTTTTTTGTGGTTGTTTAAAAAATAGGCTCAATTAGGTAAATCTGTTGCTGGATTTTCAGCTAGGTGCTCCTCTAAAATATTGTTATTCAGACGTTAGACGCTAGATTTTAGACGTTAGATAAATTTTAGCTTAAATAGCAAGACAAAATCTAACGTCTAACGTCTAAAATCTAACATCTTTATTTCCAGCCAATTGATGCCTTTCGATACAACAACACAATTGCTTGGCATAAGCAAAAATTAAAACAGCAATCATCTCCCAATCTTATTCTACTTTTTCGATCAGGTTACAGGAAAAGCGTATACCTTTGACGGGATTTTTTGAAAGGGGTAAATACCTCTAAACCAAATCGCCTTATCATGGCAACCTTAACCAGATCGAATATCAAATATTCCCGCGAACGACTGTCCGACGAACAATTGCTTCATCTATATCTACGCTTGCTCAAGCCTCGTATGATAGAAGAAAAGATGTTAATCCTTCTTCGTCAGGGAAGGATTAGCAAGTGGTTCTCCGGTATCGGGCAGGAAGCGATTTCCGTGGGCGTAACTTCCGCACTCCACAATGACGAAGTAGTATTCCCCATGCACCGTAACTTGGGTGTATTTACCACGAGGAACATTCCCATGGAACGCTTATTCTGCCAATGGCAGGGCAAGGAGTTAGGATTCACCAAGGGACGTGACCGTTCCTTCCACTTCGGGACGATGGATTATAACATCGTAGGAATGATTTCCCATTTGGGACCTCAGCTAGCCTTGTCTTCGGGGGTAGCATTAGCCCACAAGTTATCCGGTGAAGGAAAGATATCCGTAGCCTTTACGGGCGAGGGCGGTACTTCCGAGGGTGATTTCCACGAGGCACTAAACGTAGCATCCGTTTGGCAATTGCCGGTAATCTTCGTGGTGGAGAATAACGGTTATGGTTTGTCTACCCCTACCTCCGAACAGTACAATTGTATCCGTTTGGCGGACCGTGGCTTCGGTTACGGCATGGAAGCCGTGGAAATTGACGGGAACAACGTCATAGAGGTTTACGAAACCATTAATACCCTTGCCGAGGATTTGAGGGAAAATCCAAGACCCATCCTTGTAGAATGCAAGACCTTCCGTATGCGCGGGCATGAGGAGGCTTCCGGTACCAAGTACGTTCCTCAAGAATTATTTGACGAATGGGGCAAACGTGATCCTTTATCCAACTTCGAGGCTTTCCTTATCAAGGAGCATATCCTAACGGAAGAAAAGATAGAGGCGTACCGCAAGGAAATTAAAAAGGAAATAAACGCGGCTCTAAAAGTAGCGGATGCCGAACCGGCTATCCCCGTAAATTTAGAGCAGGAGTTGCGTGATGTTTACGCACCGTATACTTACCAAGAAACTTTACCTGCCACCAATTCCGTTTCGGAAAAACGTTACGTGGATGCCATTTCAGATGGTTTGAAGCAAGCCATGGAAAAGCATGATGACCTGGTCCTCATGGGTCAGGACATTGCCGATTACGGCGGCGTATTCAAAATTACGGACGGTTTTACGGATAAGTTCGGCAAGGAGCGCGTGAGAAATACGCCGCTTTGCGAAAGTGCTATCGTAGGAATAGGATTGGGATTATCCATCAAGGGTAAAAAAGCGATGGTGGAAATGCAGTTCGCGGATTTCGTGACTTGTGGTTTCAACCAAATCGTAAATAACCTGGCTAAGATTCATTATCGCTGGGGACAAAAAGCGGATGTAGTAGTTCGTATGCCAAGTGGTGGCGGTGTAGGAGCGGGACCGTTCCACTCCCAAACCAACGAGGCTTGGTTTACCAAGACGCCCGGCTTGCGCGTTGTTGCACCATCTACCCCTAGGGACGCCAAAGGGCTTTTGCTTGCCGCTTTCGAAGATCCGAACCCCGTGATTTTCTTCGAGCATAAATACTTGTACCGCTCCTTGACGGAGGAGGTACCGGATGATTATTACACGATTGAAATCGGGAAAGCGCGCGTAGCGCGTGAGGGTTCCGCCATGTCCATTATTACTTACGGATTGGGTGTTCATTGGGCGCTTCAAGCTGCGGAGGAAACGGGCATTGATATGGAGGTGATTGATCTTCGTAGCCTCTCCCCTATCGATTACGATGCCATTGATGCTTCCGTGAAGAAAACCAACAAGGCATTGGTGCTTCATGAGGATACTTTATTCGGTGGTTTGGGCGGTGAGATTTCCGCTTACATTTCCGAGCATTTATTCGAGCACCTTGATGGTCCGGTTATGCGCTGCGGATCCTTGGATACACCCGTTCCTTTTGACAAGGAATTAGAAAAACAATACCAAGGGGTTCACCGCTTCGTGGAGAAGGCCCGGAAGTTGATGGAGTATTGATTTTTGCGTAGGGTGAAGGGCATAGGGCTTCACCCTATGCTATACGTGTGCCGGTCGTTCCGACCTTTCGATTT
>JAHDDF010000268.1 GCA_020629475.1 Saprospiraceae bacterium | reverse complement strand
AGCATTAATGTATAACTATCCCCATCAATACCAGGAAAAGTCAACTCCACCGAAGCAGGCTTCCTCGTCCGCATCTCATCCAGCCATTCTTGGGAAATGGTGAAGATAGCGGCATCGGAAACCGTTTGGTGGATTTCAGGGAAATCCTCGTAATCCAAGGTTTCGGAAATCATGTCCTTCTCAAATCCTTGGGCTTGGATTAGGGAAAAAGAGCAAAAAAAGAAAATCGCTAACGCGATGAGTTTGTAGCGGTTATTCATGTTTCAATAAATTATGTGGTATTTTGCTTATAGCCGTGAAGTTAAGTTAGGGCTTTTAAGTATGATAAAATACAAAAGAATTCGAATCTGAATTGTCTTTCAAATGCCATGTATTCTTACTTCTTGTAGTCCTCGTAGCCTTCTCGTTCTAAACGTTCGTATTTCAGGCGTACGGCATTCTTCAGTTCTTCCCTGTAGTTTTCCATTTTTTTAAGAATGGATTCATCTCCGGCACCAAGAATCCTAGCGGCTAAAATCCCTGCGTTCTTTGCGCCGTTTAGGGCAACCGTAGCCACGGGAATGCCACCCGGCATTTGAAGAATGGACAAGACGGAATCCCATCCGTCAATCGAGTTAGACGATTTAATCGGGACACCAATCACCGGTAAAGGTGTTATGGATGCCACCATTCCGGGTAAGTGGGCAGCACCGCCCGCACCCGCAATAATTACTTTTATTCCCCTTTCGTGCGCTTCTTGAGCGTAACGAAACATCCGTTCCGGCGTTCTGTGTGCGGAAACTACCGTGAGTTCAAAAGGGATGTCAAAGGATTTAAGCATATCAGCCGCGGCACGCATTACCGGTAAATCGGAATCCGAGCCCATGATTATTCCTACCATCTCTTAACTTGTATTCTGTTACATGATATCATCAAAGTTAACATTATTGGGTAGTGAACCGATGGTCATTATATCTCCAATCAAAATTTAAATATTGAATCCGTGAAAAAGTTGTCCCTGTTATTGTTTTCTCCGCTCTTATTACTCGCTTGTAATAATAAAACGGTAAATGCCGCTTTTGTGGACGGTAGGATTATGGAACTTCCATATCCACCGAATATGAAACCGATTGGCGATAATTTTTTCGCGGACGAAACGGAAATATCCAACATTGACTGGATGGAATTCGAGTATTGGACGTATAAGATTTACGGAGCGGATTCCGAAGAACATAGGGCGGTGCTTCCGGATACGATGGTCTGGGTGAAGGATACCTCTATGTATATGTATAATGAACCTTTTATTAATACCTATTACCGACATCCGGCTTATTCGGATTATCCCGTTGTTGGGATTTCGAAAGAACAAGCGGAAAAATTCTGCGAATGGCGCACGAATCGTGTAGCGGAAATGATGCTTGTCCGCGCGGGGATGATGGAGTACGATGTTGAAAAAAGCAAAGACTTTTCTTGGCGGATGATAGAAACGGAACCCTTAAAATCAAAAATGAAAGCTTGCTATATGAAAATCCCGGTTTTCCGTTTGCCGAGTGAAAAGGAATGGGAGTTATTTGCTTCGGGTGGTTTAAATAAGGAGGTTTACCCTAAGGGATTGAAACCGGAGGATGTCCCCAAAAAATACCTAAAGAAAAAATATTTCTGTTTTAACCTTTATAGGGAACACCCACAAGGACGATCTTATGCTTCCATTACGGCACCTACCCGTTCTTATGCCCCAAACGGCCTTGGGCTTTATAATTGTATCGGCAACGTAGCAGAAATGACTTCCGACGACGGCGTAGCTAAAGGCGGTTCTTGGATGCATCAACCCGATGAGTCAAATGTTTCTTCTACTTTTTCTTACGAAGGAGCTACCCAATGGCTCGGCTTCCGATGCGTAGCGGAGTATAAGTAATTCGTATTTTGCAAAGAAAAATGCAGCCTCTACGCATATCCCTGCTCCAAGCGGAATTGGTTTGGGAAAACCATGATGCCAATCGGGACCGATTAGCAAAAATGATGGATTCCGTTTCGGAAACGCCGGATATTTTCGTCTTGCCGGAAATGTTTACCACCGGGTTTTCCATGAATCCGGAAAAACTGGCGGAAGAGGAGAACGGGATAACCGTCCAATGGCTAAAAACCCAAGCAGCTTCTAGGGATTGCGTTATTACGGGTTCCATAATCGTCAAGGAAGAAGGGAGGTATTACAACCGCCTCATTTGGATGCGTCCGGATGGTTCATATGAACGCTATGATAAACGCCACCTGTTTTCCTTGGCGGGCGAGGATAAGCCATTTACGGCAGGCAAGGAGAAATTGATCGTAGAATGTAAAGGTTGGCGCATCATGCCCCTGATTTGCTACGACCTCCGCTTTCCCGTTTGGGCACGCTACAACAATGATTACGACCTCATCATTTATACAGCCAACTGGCCCAATAAACGCAACTTCGCTTGGAAAACGCTCCTTCGTGCGAGAGCCATCGAAAACCAGTGTTACGTAGCCGGAAATAACATCGTAGGAACGGATGGCAACGGTCTTCAATATTCCGGAGATTCCTGTATCGTAGATCCCCTTGGGGAAACCCTTGCGGAAGCAAGCGGGAGCCCTGCCGTAATCACTGCAATCATCCAACCGGAAGTATTACATAATATCCGCACCAAACTCGCATTTTTAAATGATGCGGATGATTTCTCCATAAATCCTTGACTTATTTCAAAAGCCTTCTTTACTTTGAGGTATGAAAAAAATCAATCGTCATAATATTTGGTGGTGGCACAACTCTTCTCCGATTTCCGGATAAGCGGCTGCGCCATTGTCATTGACGATAAAAAATATACCATAACGCAGAACGGTTAATCGGAATCCCGGTTAACCGTTTGTTTTTGTGTGTGTTTGTGCGGTTGTAAAACCGCACAATGGGGCGGTTTAAATATAAAACACCCCATTGTGTGGTCTTTCGACCACACATTACAAACAATAATCAAAATAAAGACTCAGTGCGTCAAATCAACATAACCACCCGTACCCAAACCCTCATAGCCGATACCCTCACGCCGGTATCCCTATACCTCGGTTTACGGGATAAATACAGGGAACCGATTCTACTGGAATCAAACAACTTTACCTCCGCCGAGGATTGTCACTCCTTCTTGGCTTTTGAGCCATTGGCTTCTTTTCTTGTGGAGGATAATACCATAACCCTAACCGATCCCAAAGGAACGGAATACCAAGAAGCCGTTTCGGATACGGAATCAGTCCCAAAAGCCTTTCAAAATTTCCTGGGAGCGTTCAAAACCCAAGGAGATGATGCTGATTTCAATGGAATATTTGGCCATGTAAACTTTGACTCAGTACGGTATTTTGATACCTTAAAACATGATAATTCCAAATTTAAGGAGGACACGCCGGATATCAAATACAATTTCTACCGGTTTGTAGTGTCCATCAACCATTTTAAGGATGAATTAACCATCTTGGAGAATATCCCGGAAGGGGAAGAATCCCAAATGGACGACTTTATTAGTAAGTTGAAATCGCCGGTAAGGCAATCCTACACTTACGAAAACCAAGGGGAATCCTACAGCAATTTAACCGATGATGAATTCAAGGAACTCGTATCCTTGGGTAAGCATTATTGCCGCGTAGGAGAGGTGTTTCAAATCGTTTATGCAAGAAGGTTCTCGCGCAAATTCAAGGGAGACGAATTCCAAGTTTATCGCGCCCTTCGAACCATCAATCCCTCCCCTTACCTATTCTATTTCGATTTCGGAAGCTACCGCATATTCGGTTCCTCGCCTGAGGCGCAAATCATTATCAAGAACGGAAAAGCAAAACTCAATCCCATCGCCGGAACCTTCAAACGAACCGGGGATATGGTAGAGGATCAAAAACTAGCCGAGGAACTCCGCCAGGATCCCAAGGAGAACGCGGAACACATCATGCTAGTCGATTTGGCAAGAAACGACCTAGGGCGGCACACACTAAACGTACACGTCCGCGATCTCAAATCCATTAAATTCTATAGCCACGTTATCCACATGGTATCCGAGGTAGAAGGGGATTTGCCCAAGGATTATAATCCCATCCGCGTATTCGGGGATACCTTCCCCGCGGGTACGCTTTCGGGGGCACCCAAGTACCGCGCCTTGGAATTGATCCACAAGCATGAGAATCTGCACCGTGGTTTTTATGGTGGCGGTATCGGTTTTATTAGCCTTAACGGCGATTTAAATCATGCCATCGTAATTCGCTCTTTCCTCTCCACCAAAAACACCCTTCATTTCCAAGCGGGAGCCGGGGTAGTGGTAAGCAGTAATGAGGAAAGCGAATTGCAAGAGGTCAATAATAAATTAGGTGCCTTGAATAAGGCACTGGACTCAGCCGAAAAACTCTAGGGAAATGAAGATTCTAATATTGGATAATTACGACTCGTTTACCTATAACTTGGTACAATACTTCAAGGAAATCACCAATGACGAGATTCATATATTCCGCAATGACGCCATTTCGGTAGAGGATGTAAACGCTTACGATTGTATCGTTCTTTCTCCCGGACCGGGCGTTCCGTCCGATGCGGGACACATGCCGGCGATCATTCAAACCTATAAGGAGAAAAAGCCAATACTAGGCGTTTGCTTGGGGCATCAAGCCCTAGGGGAAGCCTTCGGCGGACAGCTTCAAAATTTGGATGAAGTTTTCCACGGCATCGCTACGGATATTGAAATAAAAAATGACGCACCCTTGTATCAAGGACTTCCTCAAAATATCGAGGTGGGCAGATACCATTCTTGGGTCATTGATAATGATCATTGCCCGGATTGCTTGGAGGTTACCGCCACCTCACCCGACGGTGCCATCATGTCCGTAAAACATGAATCATTACCGATTTTTGGTGTGCAGTATCACCCTGAATCCATCATGACGCCCCAAGGAAAAACCATCCTTTCCAATTTCTTGGAACAAGCACGAAAAGCCATCAGTCAATCATGAAAAAACTACTCCAACGGATGTTCGCCCATGAAAACCTTTCAAGGGAAGAGGCGAAATCCGTCTTGATACAAATTACGGAAGGAGCAATGAACGATGCGCAACTCGCTTCCTTCTTGACCGTATTCAAAATGCGCGCGATCTCCTTGGAGGAACTAACGGGTTTCAGGGATGCGCTCCTTGAACTGGCGATGCCTTTTGACCTGAAAGGAAGGGATACCATTGACATCGTAGGAACGGGCGGCGACGGCAAAAATACCTTCAATATTTCCACCCTTTCCTGCTTCGTTGTTGCGGGTGCGGGATATACTGTAACCAAGCACGGGAATTACGGTTCCTCTTCCGTTTCCGGTTCGTCCAATACGCTTGAACGTTTAGGCTATTCCTTTACCAATGATTTGGATACGCTAAATCAACAATTGGACAAGGCGAATATCTGTTTCCTCCACGCGCCCAAGTTTCATCCGGCGATGAAATCCGTAGGGCCGGTAAGGAAGCAACTAGGCGTAAGAACCTTCTTTAATCTCCTTGGGCCTTTGTCCAATCCCGCCCGTCCGAAATACCAGCTATTCGGGACCTCCGCCTTGGAAATTTCAAGGTTGTACCAATATGTTATGCAGGAGTCCGGACGGCAATTTACCATTGCGCACGCCTTGGACGGCTATGATGAGGTTTCCCTTACGGGCAATTCGGATATCAGAAATAACCAAGGAAGATTTCTCCTTGAACCCAAGCATTTTGGCTTTGGGAAATTAACTCCGGCGCAGCTTTCCGGCGGGGAGTCCCAAGAGGAAGCGGTGCGGATATTCAAATCCGTTTTGGAAGGTACCTGTACGGAAGCACAGAAGAGCGTAGTCTGCGCCAATTCCGCCCTAGCCATTAAAACCATACATCCGGAACGTTCCTTGTTGGATTGCGTAGCGGAAGCCAAAGAATCATTGGATTCAGGAAAAGCCCTTTCCGTCCTTAAAAAACTGGTGTAGAACCACCATCTTTACATCTTAAAATTTGTACATCTCCATCATGGATATTCTCGATAAAATAGTAGCGGCAAAAAAGCAAGAA
>JAHDDF010000267.1 GCA_020629475.1 Saprospiraceae bacterium | reverse complement strand
TTTCGAAATCCACGGTAACGCAGAAGGGCGTACCGATGGCATCTTGACGACGGTACAATTTTCCGATGGAACCGGAACCCGAGTCATCGTATTTGGCGTCAATAAAAGGCTTGATCCGATTAAAGATCTCCTTGGCTTTGGAAGTTATTCTATCCTCGTTTTTCTTCAATGGAAGAACAGCGCATTTAATTGGCGCAAGAGCAGGATGGATTTTAAGAACGGTTCTTGTAGAATCTTTACCATCCGCATCAGGAACTACCTCTTCCGTGTAGGCATGACTAATGGTTGCCAAGAACATCCTATCCGCACCAATGGAGGTTTCCACCACGTATGGAACGTAGCTTTCCTTGGTTTCCGGATCGTAATATTGGATTCTCTTACCGGATAAATCCTGGTGGCTGGACAAATCAAAATCAGTCCTGGAGTGGATACCTTCCAGCTCCTTGAAACCGAAGGGGAAATTGAATTGGATATCCACGGCGGCATCCGCGTAGTGGGCTAGGTTGTCGTGATCGTGGAAACGAAGGGAATCCGCGCTATGACCGATTGCCTTGTGCCACTTCAAACGTGCCTCTTTCCAGTACTCGTACCATTTCTTTTGCTCACCCGGACGAACGAAGAATTGCATCTCCATTTGCTCGAATTCGCGCATACGGAAAATGAACTGCCTTGCTACGATTTCATTACGGAACGCCTTACCGATTTGCGCGATACCGAAGGGTAATTTTTGTCTTGCCGTTTTTTGAACGTTCAAGAAATTCACGAAAATACCCTGCGCCGTTTCCGGACGAAGGTAAATCTTACCGGCTTCACCGGCTACCGCACCCAATTGGGTGTTGAACATCAAGTTGAACTGACGAACATCCGTCCAATTCCTTGAACCGGATACTTCACAAGCGATACCGTATTCCTCGATTTGCGCCTTAAGATCCGCCATGTCACCATCGGTCATGGCTTTGGCAAGACGGGCGGCGATTTTTTCCATCTTCTCCGCGTTGGCTAGAACGCGGGGATTGGTGGCACGGAATTGCGCCTCGTCAAAAGCATCACCGAAACGTTTTTTTGCCTTGGTCACCTCCTTGGTGATTTTCGCCTCGATTTTATCCATGTAGTTTTCAATCAGGACATCCGCGCGGTAGCGCTTCTTGGAGTCCTTGTTGTCCACCATAGGATCGTTGAATGCGTCAACGTGGCCGGAAGCCTTCCAAGTTAAGGGATGCATAAAGATTGCCGCGTCGATACCCACGATATTCTCGTGCATTTGCACCATGGATTTCCACCAATATTGCTTGAGGTTGTTCTTCAGCAATACACCGTATGGGCCGTAGTCGTAGGTTGCCGCAAGGCCATCATATATTTCGCTGGATTGGAATACGAAACCGTATTCTTTACAGTGGGATGCTATCTTTTTGAAAAGGTCTTCCTGTTTTGCCATTTTAGGTCTTGATTTTGAAGTCGCAAATATAGTGAACTTGCCGACGGCATGAAACGATAAATCCAATTAAGTACTGTGCTTAATTACCCGTCCCAATGTATTTTTGCGCAAAACCGTTCCCGCTTATGTATACCTTTTTGGTAACCATTATCATTATTCTTTTCGTAGGAGTCCTTTTCGTGAATATCTTCTTCCGGGTAAGGGTCTTTAAGATTTACAAGCGGTTGGTCCAAAATAAAGTGGATTTCGGTTCCGTGCATTTCTTCAATACCAAGCGGATGGAAGAGGAAATCCTGCCCAAGTACCCGGAGCACCGGGAGGATATTTTGGAGTTCGTACGGAATATTAAGTTCTCCCTTCGTTTGGGGGTTATGCTAATTGGTTTGATTACGATTTTCGGCGGGATATTGATGTGGTATAGGTATGATTATTAGAGAAGTTTAGCCACAAAAAAAGCAACCCGCCTCTCGGCGGATTGCTTGAAGTAATATTGGTATAATGAGAATCTTTCGGGCAAAAACGCTGCGCCCGTATTGGAGTTTGATTTTATTTTCCTTCGGTCATTTGAAGAACCATTGCAAGAATATCCTCTAGGTCGAGGTTCCACGTAAATAATTCCTTTCATCAATTGAAAGATGATGCCAATTTGAAAATCACGCAAAAAATAAAGACGCTATGTTCTGAATGGTAGGAAATATGTTCTGAATGGTAAATTCCGGAGGAAGTATCGCATTCTAAAAAGAAAAACGGAGACCATTTCATTCGAAATAGTCTCCGCTAAATGTTGAATCCTTTCAGGAATTATTTCCCCTTCGGGCTTACGTTCATTTTCTCGTTCCCCACCTTTTCACGGCAGGTATCAATCATCCCTTGGAATTCCTCCTTCATTTGTCGGGAGTAAACCGTGAAGGCTCTGGCTTCCGCCATTTCCAAATCAATCAATGCTTTTTCGTATTCCCCTTTTTCCATCCATAGTTCCCCGCGTAGCTTATAAGGCAATGGGTGGAGAGGCGCTAATTCTTTTGCTTTTTCAATGTAGGCAAGCGCACCAACCGCATCGCCTTTTTTCATCCGCACCTTACCTAGATAAGCAAGTGCGAAGAAGTTATCCGGTGATTCGGCTAAATGTCCCTCATATACTTTTTGTGCGGCATCCAATTTCCCGATTTCCGTAAGGCAAAATCCCTTGTAAAGGGTCATCATGGCGTCCTTGGGTTTTTGCTTCAGGGCACGCTTTGCCCAGATCAATGATTCCTCGTACTCTCCTGAAAAAATAAGGATGGTAGCATTGGCGATGGCGACGTCAGCGTTCTTGGGATTCTTCTTCCCGAATTCCGCCATAATTTTCAGTGCTTCCTCCTTGTTTCCTAGATCGAAAAGCAAGTTTGCTTCCAGGGTTCGGAGATAATCCTTGTCCTTGGTTTTATTGCTGCGAATAATATCGAGGGCATCACGGAATGCCTCCGTAGCTGCCTCATCTTGCCCAAGGGATTTAAGGTTTAAACCAAAACTCCAAAGCATAAAAGGGTCGTTCCCCATTTTGTTGAGGGCTTCTTGATAGCGGGGCATCGCGGCATCATAATCACCTACGCATCGGCATAATTCCGCAAGCATGGTGTTTACTTCTCCCTCGGAATGGTAGACCTCCGCTGTTTTCTCTAAATCCGCACGTGCTTTGACGCAATCCCCCTTCTCCAAATGGAGTCCTGCTCGTACCATTAGTAGTTCAGGATTATTGGGCATTTTTTCCAAGGCTTCATCCATCATGCCGTATGCTTGTTCCCAATCATCGGTTTGAATAAGGACTGCTACTTTTAATGGAATGAGATCATTGGAATCCGGGTACTTTTTAATGAGATCGTCCAAGATGTCAAGAACGTCCCCGTAATCATTCGTATTACTCGCTTTTTCAAGCAAGGCATACAGTTTGAACATTTCCCCGTCGGTTTGGGAAAAGGAAATGATGGAGAGGTTTAGGAAAATTAGGGTAATGAAAAAACGAAGCATTAGTTTCATGTTGTTTTTAATTGGGTGAATAAATGAACTCTATTTTCTCTCGCAAAATAGGGATAATTTAAATTCGCTGCACGAACACATTAACCGGATTAAACCCCGTTCTCAAAATATGGCAATATCAAAAAAGAGGAAATGGCTAAAACGCTTAGGGATATTTTTCCTATTGGGATTTTTAGCCCTCAACGGTGTGGCATTCATGCATGCCTATAAATTCACCCATTTTCAAGGGCAAAAGGAAAAGCCAAGTTCGACCGGTGTCTCCGGATTGGAAATAGCCAAAATCTTGTTTCTGGGAATGGATGTGCCAAGACCGGAGAACCGGGTAGTTCCAAGGCGGAATTACGAGGAGGTAGTCCTTAAAAATGAAAACGGAAAACTGCACGGCTGGTGGATGGAACCGGATTCCGCTATCGGGACCGTGGCGCTTTTTCATGGTTATGGCGGTACCAAATCCGGCTTGTTATACAATGCGGAATATTTTCTTGCTGAAGGATACAATGTATTACTGTTAGACCAATCAGGTTCCGGTGATTCCGATGGAAGTACTTGTGAAATCGGGGTTAAGGAGGCATTGGACGTAAAGTCCGGCTTTGATTATGTGAAGGACAAATCCCAAGGACCCGTTTTTCTCTTCGGGGCAAGTATGGGTGCGGCATCCGTCATGCGCGCCGTAGCCAAGGAGGATGTCGAGCCCGACGCCATAATATTGGAATGCCCCTTCGGTAGTTTATTATCTGCCGCTAGGAGCAGATTTGAAAACATGGGTGTGCCCTCCGCCGTCTTTGCCGAGCTTTTGGTTTTTTGGGGCGGTGTCCAAAATGGTTTTAATGCCTTCAAGCATTCTCCCACCTCTTATGCCAAGGAGATAGATATTCCCGTTTTATTGATTTGGGGTGAACATGATGATAGGGTTAGGGATTATGAAACAAACGGGATTTATGAAAATTTAGCTTCCAAGGAGAAGGAGCTACTGGTACTGCCCAATTCAGGGCATAACGGTATGATGCTAAGCGATTCAGAGAAGTGGTTTGCTTCCGTGGAAGCCTTTATGGCAAAGAAGCATTAAAGTATTCTTAAAGCCGTACATAATTCTTTTGGAAAGTCGTAACCTTGAATGGTTTTTGTAGTAAATGTTAAAGTAAGAGCAGTTTTGCCCTTTCCTTTTTAAATGAGTGTCATGAGAAAATTCCTTCCCTTTTTGATTATTGGACTTGCTTTTTTTGCTTCCTGTTCTTCCGGTGAAAATACCGCCGAGCGTATGGAGAAACACGGGAATGCCTTCGTAATGGATTATTATTCCGAGGAGACTACGCCCGATAATCTAGAAGCCCTACTTGCTTCCGAGATTTCCAAGGGGAACCAGCCCGTTCTTTTCTTTACGGCTGCTTGGTGCGGCCCTTGTCGGAAATTCAAATCGTTCTTGCCTACGCCGGAAATGAATGAGGCATTGAAAGGTTCTACTTTGATTGTTATTGATACGGATAGAGATAAGAACGCTCAACGTTTGAATGCTCGTTACGGGATCCGTTCCATTCCTACTTTTATCCGGGTAGATAAGGACGGTAACGTCCAAGAAGAAATGATTGGCGGAAAATGGGGCAGACGTCCTGCCGCGGATCAAGTGGCGAAGGTGATGAAAGAGTTCGTGGCTGCGGGGTGATTCTTTATACGGCATCTTGGGCACTGCCCGGGACGACTCTCGGATAGGACGGCTTAATTTCCATAAGATGGGTACTATTACTTTAAGGGTAGAGCTTTTCTTTTTTGAATGCGCGGAAAAATCTTTCAATTTTCCGGTGGAAAACGCTATCAGAGTATCATTTTGGTTAGATGAATCAAGTAATCAGACTTTTTCGGAAATTACTTCGGTAGAACCATTGATTCTGTCGGCTAAGTGTTTTGCGTATATATCATTACCAACAAAATCATTGGTCGCCCAAGAGATAGAGAAAGGTAAATCTTTCAAATTGGGACGTTTTTCCGAGCCTATTGGTGAAGGTATAATCTTGGAAGTCTTGAATCATTGCAATTGATTTTACCAAGTATGGGACAATTCATTTTTATACTAGTCTTTAGTATTTTCCTTGCATCCTGCGGAACGAGAGAAATACCCAAAGCGGATGAAATTTCATCCGTTACCATTTATGCCTTAAGTGAAGGACTTCTCCCTCATATCGGATTGAGCAAGAAGGATATTCGGGCGCTACCTAAGCGGGAGATTTATGATAGGAATGAAATCGATAGTATTTATAATGCAATCCTATCCTTGAAACCGGATGATAGCTTTTCCGAGTATAATGGTGACCTAAGGGTAGTAGTGGAGTTAAATTCCAAAGGAAGAACTACGGATGTTTTTTATTATACCGGCTTTGTTGAAATTCAGGGAGAATTTTATGAAGCCAATGATGATTTTAGAAGTGCCATAGGTTATTCAAGGATTTCTAAATTCGATGAAGAATAAAAAACGATTATTGCTTAATATTCCTACCCGCCTTTCCTAGGCTTTACCAAGCGCGAAACAATAATAATCGTCAACAACCCGGAAACCATAGCCAGCGTTCGGAACGGGAATAATACCACACCATCCTCTATCATTGGGT
>JAHDDF010000266.1 GCA_020629475.1 Saprospiraceae bacterium | reverse complement strand
CAGCCAAAGTTATTTTTGACAAGGAAACCGGTAACTCCCGCGGATTCGGTTTCGTTGAAATGGCGGACAGAGGCGAAGGACTTGCCGCTATAGAGGCTTTAGATGGTACCGAAATCGACGGTAGAGAAATTCATGTAAAAGAGGCCGTCCCAAAAGACGAATACGATAAAGGCCAAGGTGGTGACCGTAGAGGTCGCGGTGGCTTTAACAACCGCAGAGGCGGCGGCGGTGGTTACAACGACCGCAGAGGCGGCGGCGGTGGCTACAACGACCGTAGAGGCGGCGGCGGTGGCTACAACGACCGTAGAGGCGGTGGCGGTGGTTACAACGACCGCAGAGGCGGTGGCGGCTACAACGACCGTAGAGGTGGCGGTGGCTGACCGCAGAGGCGGCGGTGGCTACAACAACGACCGCAGAGGCGGTGGCGGTGGCTACAACAACGACCGCAGAGGCGGCGGCGGCGGTGGTTACAACGACCGTTATAATCGTGATGATCGTTACAACAACCGTAATGACAGGTTTAACAACCGTGATGATCGTTACAGCAGAAACGACCGTTTCAACCGTAACGATGATAACCGATTCAATCGTGCCGATAAGGAGGACGATAACAAAGGCAACAGCTGGGATTAATCCTCTTGCTCCGGCAATATGATAAAGGCTTTGGCATCCGCATTTAAAATGCGGGTGCCATTTTTCATTTCAAAAAGGTGGGTATCCCGCCAATGGCAATGCCCTGAACAAACGGTAACCGCAGCGGAAAGTTCCTCCAAGGTTTCTCCTAGGGAAAGATTACCGATTAACCCCTCTCCTTCTACAGCCGGCGATTCATGTAAAAGAAGAAAGTCGGGCTCCTCCGCTAGACAATCCAACATCATATCCGTATATCTTAATTCAGATTTCCGGAAATGCTTTCGCTCATCCCCGATAATACCTCCTACTCCGGCTACTTTTAAACCGTTAATTTCTTTCACCTCGCCATCCAAATAATGAATATTAGAAGCTTTCTTGAAACTTCTAAATTCTTCTTGGGAACCAAATTCATCATGATTTCCCGCTACGCCTGCCGTCCAGGCAAAAAAGTCACGGAAAGTAAGCCATACTTCCCTGACATCACCTAAGCCGCCACGTTTATCCAGTTGTGCATGCAAATCCCCGCAAAGGAAAACACCGGTACGTTTGGGCAAAGGATTCCCTTCCAAATCAGGGAGCATTTCCACTAATTTATAAGGTAAATGTTCCCCTAGTAATTCTATCCCCCTTTGGGTTTGGATGTTCCCTTGAAGGTCCGCACAAATAATCAGGGCATCCAGCTCGTCCGGCATATTGGAAGCATAACCTAATCGAATAGGCAATACCCTGGTTATCACCTCACGGCGTTTTCCGCCGGAAACGTTGAGATAAGGAAAATAATCAATAGGAGTTTCTATGATTCGTTCTATTTTCATACGAACGAACCAACTTTACCAAATAAGAATAAGTTCCGCGAGAGGAATACAAATAACTACACCTACACCAAATGATTTCAATGCAGCCCCCTTTCTAAAAAGGTTTACTCGAAAAAGCGAGAGAGATTAAATTACGTTCAAAGCCTTGGTCAAGGCAGTAAGTGAGAAGGGCAAAACAACCCAAAACCATTCGTTAATGAACATCAACATGTAGATAAGCAGTGCCGTGGATACGAAAAAAATTATCCACCAAGCCATTCTGGAAAGTCCTTTCTCTGCCATGATCCTTTATATTTTCAAGTAGGGATTTTTCAATCAATGGCGCAAAAATACGCTTTGTCAGCATAATGGCAAACAGTAATCCTACCTTTCGGTTATCTTACCGCAAGAAACTTTTACCATGCGCTCCCGTTTGACTCATCTTCTTGGTCTTTGTATTACTGTTCTTGCTCTTTCGGCATGTAAAAACGAACGGATAGACGTGGTCTTCGAAGAATTCTCCGTTCCTATCAATCACAAAGCCACCGCTCTCCTATTCAAGGACGGAAATAAGGGCTACGTTACCTCCGGTGACGATTGGACATTGGGCGTATTAAATATTACGGAAGACGGAGGCAGCACTTGGGCAAAAGATACCCTTACGGATAATCTACTCACGGATATTGATGAAAGCATATTGGGCAATATCTTCATCACGGGCTACGTAGGCTTTAGCGCCAATGATTTCCCGGGTTCCTTTTGGCAAATGGGCCCCTTGTGGACTTACCGGCATTACGATGCCGTGGACACCTATGACGGTGGCTATCGTGTATACGTTTCCGGGGAAGCATTTAACGTAGGATATGTTACCACCATTTACGGAAGTACAAGCATCCTTGCCCATGACACCCTTTCCCATGATTTCGAGGCGGTAGGATTCGCGGATGGCTTGAACGTTACGATTGGGGGCTACGGGCAAGTAAGGCATTCATCAGATGGCGGGCTTACTTGGGAGGTACTTGATGTAACCAATGATTTTTTCAAGGACATCCATTTCCCGGAAACGGAAACAGGTTTCATGTGCGGTTTTAACGGGAGTATCTATAAATCCAAGGACAAGGGAAGATCTTGGGAAACCTTGAGAAGAGGGGATGCCCTCCTTGTTCCCGACAAACGTTTTACCGCCCTGCATTTCGCGGATGCGAACTTGGGATATGTCGTAGGGGAAGACGGTTTGGCTTGGCGCACCAAGGACGGGGGTGATAGTTGGGAAAAAATAAAAAACCTTCCCAATGTTGATTTCGTAAGCGTTCAAACCTTCACGGATTACGCTTGGATCCTTGGTTCGGACGGGACGCTGCTGAAGGTTATGAATTAGACAAACTCCGCAATTAAGCCGCCCGTAACAATGCTCGTTATCATCCAATAACCAAAATGGGTTAGCACCCAGCGTAGTGATTTGCCGTCCGTCAAATACAAAATGGCAAGGAAGGGCAATGCTAAAAAAGTCCCTAGGATAGCTCCATGAAACGCGCCGTGCCCGAAATGCCGGTGCTTATCCCCGTATTCCGCCAAAAACGCCTCCGCTACTTCCTTGGCTTCAACACTACCTCTCATGATATCCGTAAAAAACAATTCATAAAACCCTACTTGATGTATGATAAGGTTGACGTACACGAACATCAAGGCATAACTACAAATGAAAAACAAAATCCACTTCAAGGGATTTCCGCCTATCGAAAAAGGAATACCTGCCTTGGTAGACAAGCCTAGGGACGGATTGTACCAAATAGCCGCAAAAGCCAAAGGAATGAGGGAAATCAACCCAAGTGCGATTAAGTTTAACTCCATAACTATCAATAAGTTCTTATCACCTCCAAAGCTTCTTGCACCGTTTGAACCGGACGTTTACAAGTCTTATTTCGGCATACGTAAATGTAAGTTTCCCCTTCTACCAATTTATCTTCCAACAACTGTAGGGTTCCCTCGGTTTTTCCGCCTAGGAAAAGCGCATGGGGAAGGAAATACGTTTGCAACTCCTTAGCCATTGCATCACTATCCGGTCCTAGGACGGCAACTTCGAACGGTGGCGAGGCAATCATGCTCATCACCTCCAACCAATTGGAAAAGAAAGAAGGTTGCGGATGGTTCAACAGCGTCTCCTTCATATTGTTGACCATGCGCTCCGCCTTATCAATATAGGATGGTTCATAAAAGAAAGTCCCGACCAAAAACAAAGCCTCCGCCATAGCGGAATTGGAACCGGCGATTACGTTATCATCCGTTTCTATTTTTCGGATGACTAAGGGATCATCTAAGTCGGAAGTGAAGTAAAACATCCCCGATTCGGCATCGTAAAAATGAAGTAAGGCATAGTCCGTTAACTTCCGGGCTTTTAGTAACCATTGTTCATCAAAGGTGATTTGATACAATTGGATAAAAGCCTTAATGGTGAGGGCGTAATCATCCAAAAATGCATTGACCACGGCTTTTCCGTCCTTGTAATTCCGGGTCAGTCTACCATCCTCCTTCATCGCCTTATCGGCGATGAATTTAGCGTTCTTCAATGCCACCGTTTTATATGATTTATTCCCGAACGCTTTATAGGCATCAATATAACCGGATAACATTAGGGCATTCCAAGCGGTGAGTACCTTGTCGTCTAATCCCGGACGAATTCGTTTATCGCGTTCCGCCATTAAGAGTGCCCTTGACTCCGCCAAGGAACTTTCCGCCTCTTGGAGCGTCATGTTTTTCTTTAGGGCAATTTTGGATAGGTTATCCGTACTGTGCAAGACATTGGAATGCTCCCAGTTCCCGCCGGGAATAACGTTGTAGTAATCACAAAACAAGGTTAAGGCGGTTTTATCCTTGATTACCGCTTCGACTTCCTCCTTGGTAAAAACGTAAAACTTTCCTTCCACGCCTTCGCTATCGGCATCCAAGGAGGAATAAAACCCTCCTGAGGGATCAGTCATTTCCCTTGAAACATAATCAAGGGTTTGTTCCACTACTTCCTTGTAACGCGGTTTTTTAAGGGCGGTATAAGCCTCCGCGTAGAGACCTACCAATTGCCCGTTATCGTACATCATTTTTTCGAAGTGGGGCACCTTCCATCTAGGATCCGTGGAATACCGCGCGAAACCGCCACCAAGTTGATCATAAATCCCTCCCGCCGCCATTTTATCAAGGCTGACTTCCGTGGCAAGTAATGCTTGGCTATTGCCCGAAAGGGCGTATTCCCGAAGAAGAAAACGATGATTGTCCGGCATAGGGAATTTATTACCGAATTCCCCTTTGGTTTTTCTCCCTCCCCATTTCAGGTCCATGGTTTTCACCAAACGATTTGCGGCAGCACTTACATCTTCCGCCTTGAATTCAGCTTTCCCGAGATTAATGGGAACCTCTTCCCGATTTTGAATATCGGAAGCCATTGCTTCCGCATAACTAAGCAATTCCCCCGGTTTTTCCGTTTTGAGTTTTATGAATTGTTCCAGGATGGACAACCAATCCTCCTTGGGAAAATACGTACCTGCCCAGATAGGTCTACCATCAGGAAGGGCAAAGGCATTCAAGGGCCAGCCACAGCTTCCACCCTTGGAAAGATGGCAGGCGGTCATGTATACATCATCCACATCGGGACGTTCTTCCCTATCCACCTTAATATTCACGAAATGCTCATTCATGATACGAGCCACGGCGGTATCCTCAAAGGATTCATGCTCCATAACGTGGCACCAATGGCAAGAGGAATAACCGACGGAAATAATGATGAGTTTATTCTCTTCCTTGGCTTGCGCCAATGATTGCCTATCCCAAGGCTGCCAATCCACCGGATTGTGTGCGTGTTGTAGTAAGTAAGGGCTAGACTCCTTGGCTAAACGATTGGTATACTTGTGATTGGAATTTCCGGAATTTCCGGTTGTTCCCGTATTCTGGGTTTTACAGGAGAGAACAAAAAGGAGGGGAATGGAAAGCAAATAAAGAAATCGCATCTTAGCCGTACGTTTCCACGAAGATACGATTTCTCTTTACCGCCGAAGCCATTCGACGAATTTCCTAATCTTATCGTGTTCCATTAACTTTTCCAAGGAATAGTAATACCTACCCAACTCCTTTTCGGTAGCGAACTTATGGATTTGCTTATGGCAGTCCCTGCACAAGTCCACGGTTTCGTGCATTTGCTCCTTGGTAAAATTCTTCTTGAACCACTTGTTCCCGTGAAGGGTCCTAGGGATAAGATGATGCCTTGATGTCCTTTCCACCTCTCTTTGGCAGAGTTCACAGATTTTCATGATATTGGGTTCAATACCCAAAACAAGAAGAAAGTTCCGCAAACTTGAAAAAGTGGTTAACCAAGTTTATAAACATGATTCTATACTCCAATCTTTGGATTGCGAGTGCGGCATTTTTCATGACCTTAAAAACCTTACTTTTCCTTGGGGAGCCATTGGCATTACATCCCGTCCTAGGACTTTCCTTTTTTGCGACACTTTTCATTTATGCCGTACACCGGGTCATCGGTTTACGGAAAAGTGAAGCATTTGCGGACAAGGGAAGGTATAAGGTGATATCGGAGTATCGTTCCCACATTATCATTTACGCTAGGAGCAATTGGCGCTTTTATTTCAGCCTTGTTTTT
>JAHDDF010000868.1 GCA_020629475.1 Saprospiraceae bacterium | reverse complement strand
AGTTTTTACGGACTTATCACTAAATAGAGATATGAAATTTACGGTTAGCCTTCTATTATTTACTTTTTTTACGATGGGCGCATTCGCGCAATCAGGTATATACGCCATCAAGGTAGCTACCATGTCCGAGAGCGTTGACCGTTCCGTATTTGACGGTTTAAAAAGTTACGGGGTAGTCAAATTTGAATCCACGGACGCAGGTTTGCGTATTTACCTCGGGCATTATTTGAATAAAAAAACCGCACGGATTATTCGGGACAAGGTGAGAACGAAAGGGTTTAAGGATGCCTACATTATTTCCGATCCCTACAAACTCACCCATGCGGAGGGCAAATACATGGACTACACTTATCAAATTGCTTCCTTCAAAAAATTGGACTTGCGGGACATGGCCACCTTCTTTTCCGATCCTTACATTGCCAATGATATTTTCATCAGTTATGAGAACGGCAGGTATAAGCTTTCAGTGGGGTTATTCTCGCCGAACCTGCCCGGCACCAAGGAGGAATGCATGGCCAAGGCGGCATTGCTAACTTCTTATTTACAACAGGCAGGATTCGGAAGAAAATTCAGAAAAGCCCCGAAGCCGGTTTATTTCGGTTCCGAACAAGTAACAACTCCCGCTTATCCTTAGGAACATATTTTAGAGCATCCTCAAACTCCCCTTTACCCTAATTTATCCCGCAACATCTTTTGCGTTTCCTTGGGTGCCGCTTTCCCCTTGGAGCGTTTCATTACTTGGCCCATAAAAAAACCAAGCAGGTTCTTTTTACCTTTTCGGTAACGCTCTACCTCCTTGGGGTTATCCGCTAGGACTTGATCAATTATCCCGGATAGGAAGTCCGCATCATCGGATTGGATAAGATTCATGGACTGTGCTATTTGCTCCGGTGTTTTATCCCCTTGCTTAAGCATGGCGGGAAAAACCCTTTGGTAAGCAATAGCGGCGGATACTTTCCCTTGATCCACCAAATCCACGAATTGGGATAATCGTTCCTTGG
>JAHDDF010000265.1:4705-6102 GCA_020629475.1 Saprospiraceae bacterium | reverse complement strand
GCTAAAATTTATCTAACGTCTAAAATCTAGCGTCTAACGTCTGAATGACAAAATTACTTAGTATAACCTAATTTCATCCTCACCCAAACCAAATATTCCAAAAGTCATCCCAATCATCACAAGGACGCTCCACCTCATGCGGAATAAGCGGTACTATATATCTGAATTGTTCCTCGGTAAGAAAAACCAAACGACCATCCTCTCCCCCTCCAACAGGATAACACCGATCCGGGCACCCCGCTAGTTCCAATTGCTCATTCAACATTTTAACGAAGGATTCCACGACTAAGGCAGGAGATTCCTCATTGGGTTCATGCCCTTGTAAATGGAGATATATTTTCCCGTTCCAATGGGTTTCCACATTCAGGAGGTCATCCTCAAAAGAATTATCGTACTCCAAGGAATGAACGGGGATTTTTGCCACTTCAAAATAAGGACGTAAAACATTCATCATTTCCTCCGTCCCGTAAGTATTAGCCAAGGCAAAGGCATTACAATCCCACAACCTCTTACAATACGGCACCTCTGAAAGGGTATCCTTTTGGGTTTCAAAATACCCCTGCGCCAAATCCCTAGAAATTTCACGCCCCACACTATCCTTTCTCGTGGAATCGAGATAATCAAAATATCCTAAGTCAAGGAGTTTCATGTATATCTCTCCCGAAGAAGTTTCTTGCTCCTCCGTCAAGGCTTCCCCGGAGCGACGGATATCCAAATCCAAAATTTCGGAATCATCATCTTCCTCCGGCTTAATCAAGTTCAATATCCATTTCCAAACAAAAGGAACCACCATCAAGAAAGCGATGATAGCACCATACGTAAGAAACCATTGAACCGTAGGATTCATTTCCATGCCCGAAAGGTACGGAAGATGGGCGAAGTCTCCCGACTTCGTCCTACATTTGCCCCATGAAATTCACCTTGGAACATCAAGCAACGGATTGCGACGCCAGAACCGGACTCATTGAAACGGATCACGGAAGCATCCAAACGCCCATTTTTATGCCCGTGGGCACCGCCGCTACCGTAAAAGCCGTTCATAAAGCGGAATTAAAGGAAGAGGTAAATGCCCAAATTATTTTGGGAAATACTTACCACCTTTACCTCCGTCCAGGAACGGAAATTCTCCAACAAGCCGGCGGATTGCATAAGTTCAACGGTTGGGATGGCCCCATCCTCACGGATTCAGGCGGTTACCAAGTATATTCCTTAGCGGGCACGAGAAAAATCAAGGAGGAAGGCGTAACCTTTACCTCACACATAGACGGTTCCAAGCATTTCTTTTCACCTGAATACGCCATGGATGTCCAACGCATTATTGGCGGGGATATCATCATGGCATTCGATGAATGTACGCCCTACCCTTGCGATTATAAATACGCCAAGCGTTCCTTGGC
>JAHDDF010000265.1:0-4605 GCA_020629475.1 Saprospiraceae bacterium | reverse complement strand
CTTCCTTCACGTAATGCAAGGCACGGTTTATTATATACCGCCGAGGGTTACATGAACATGAAAAACGCCAAGTGGAAAAACGACTTTAGTGTCATCGATGAAAACGGTGCTTGTAGTACCAGTCGATTACATACCAAAGCGTTCCTTCACCATTTGTTCCGTTGCAAGGAATTATTGGCGAACCAAATCGCTACGCTTCATAATTTGAGTTTTTATCTATGGCTGGTAGGTGAGGCTCGCAAACACATCGTGGCGGGGGATTATATGGCTTGGAAAAAAACCATGTGCGAGAATATGGAGCGGAAACTGTAGGGGTTCTTGTTTTCCCCGACCCTAATGTCGGGGCTATGCCCGTGTCGGTCGTTTCGACCTCCATGTAGGGAAACGCATTGAATGCGTCTACACCCAAGGTACAAAATCAAATCCCGGCAAATAAGAGTGGGAGACGCAAGCACCGCGTCTCTACAAGAAGGTCGGTACGACCGTAGCAACCAAAGCGGAGGGTTTTAACCCTTCGCAACGAAATTTCACCCCCTACGACTCCAACACATAAGTCACCTGACGAAAAAACAGCAAAACCCTCTTCTTCTTGAAAGACAAGACCTTCAAACCCAAGGACTCAAAGGTTTCCAGCCATTCCTTGTGGGATTTATTTTGATACGTCATATTAGAATGCCCTAGGTTCACGATGGTATCCATAATATACGTGGCATATTGTTGAACAACATTAGAATAAACATCCTCAATGATGATCAAGCGCTTGGAAACCCTTGCGGATTCCTTTAGGACGGGCAAAGGATCATCCGTGTGGTGAAGGACGGTGAGCAATAATCCTACATCAAACCATTTATCCTCAAAAGGCATTTGCAGACCGTCATAGACAAGGGTAGGATTTTCCGGAAAAATGGAATGCGCTTCTACATCCAAAGGCGTCACCTCATTTCCGCGCGCTTGTATTTGTCTTGCCACCATACCGTTTCCCGCACCGATATCCACCACTTGACTTCCCCTAGGAATATGGGACACTACGGTAGATAGCTTACGGCTTACCCAAGCATTACCCAATTTCAGGTACATGCGCCTAAGAAAACCATTTCGTTTGATGAGTGAAAGAAGCACATTACAATGTAAACCATTCAAGGAAAATTCTCATCTCCGTATTAGAGAAAAAGCACACATGAAGTCATAAAAACATCCAAGTTTTCCACAATTAAAAAAGAGGTAACACAGAATCCCCACATCTTTACAATAAATTAATCCCGTCTTCATTCAGGGGTTATGCTAAGGGCTTTTTTTTGCAGTGTCATTCGAAAGGATGCATTTAACAAGAAAATTCTCTATTCAAAACTCAATTACGAGATGAAAACGCTTCAGGCAAAATTTTTAGCTTTCATGCTTTTGGCAATGGGTTCCATCACTTTCTTCTCTTGCGAAGAAGATGCTGAACCATGCGGTGGGGTTTGTCCCAATGGATTCGTTTGTGAAAACGGTGCATGTGTTGACCCTAACCAAGAAACTGTTAGAGGTAATATTACCGAAAATACTACTTGGACCAATGATAAGGTTTGGGTTTTGGATGGCCGAGTTTCCGTTACAGCGGGTAACACCCTTACGATTCAGCCTGGTACCGTTGTTAAAGGTCTTACCGGAACAAACGTAGATGCCGCTTCTTTGGTTATCGCGCGTGGCGCAAAAATCATGGCGGAAGGTACAGCTACCAATCCTATCATCTTCACCTCTATTGGTGATGATATTACTTCCGGTTCCCAAATTGCGGGTACTTCCTTAAACTACGAGAACCAACAAGGTCTTTGGGGTGGTGTTATCATCTTAGGTGCAGCTCCTATTTCTCCTGAAGCGGGTACTACCGCTCAAATCGAGGGTATCCCGGGTGATGTCACCGAAGGAAACTACGGTGGAGATAATTCTACCGATAATTCCGGTGTATTCAAGTACTGCTCCATCCGTTTCGGTGGCGCCTTGATTGGTGAAGGAAACGAAATCAACGGTTTGACCCTTGGTGGTGTAGGTAGCGGAACCGTTATCGATCACGTAGAGGTAGTATCCAACGTTGACGATGGCGTAGAGTGGTTCGGTGGTACAGTAAATGCTTCCAACCTAATCGTAGTAAACCAAGGAGATGATGCTTTCGATATTGACCAAGCATACTCCGGTTCCATCAATAACATTATCGCTATCTCCGGTGTAGCTTCCGACCACGTTCTTGAAATCGACGGTCCTGAAGGTGCCGCTAACGCTAACGGTGCTTTCATGATGACCAACGGTTCCTTCAAGGGAAGAAACAATGAATTCGCGGATTTCCGTGATGGTTCCTTAGGTTCCGTAGGTAACTGCTACTGGTTCGGATTCAATGACGTAGCGGATGTTGAAATTGACGATGCCGATTCTTACAACAACTACATGGGCGGCACCTTATTCTTCCAAGGCAACCAGTTCTCCGCGGATATGGGTCTTGCTATCGAAGACATTTCCGCTGAGAAATCAGGTGGTGATGCTGAAGAAACAGCTATGGATACCAAGTTCGCTTCCGAGAACTCCGTAGTAACCAACCCAACCGTTGGTGCTGACGTTTCCGAGTTCATGGGTTGGACTTTCGCATCTTCCGCTGACCTACTTTCCGATTTCTAATCAAGAAATCAGATATAGATAAAGACTTATCAATCAACGGGAAAGTTTCGAGGCGTTGCCTCGAAACTTTCCCTGTTTTCAAAATGATATGAAAATCATGAAACGGTACCACAAACACGTCCGATTCTTTTGCACCCTTACACTCCTTTTCTTTGCTTTCTCCTTATTGGCACAAACCGGAACCATACGCGGTAAAGTAACCGATTATACCGGAGAGGATGCCATCGGCGCCAACGTTTTGGTGATTGAAACGGGTGGCGGAACAGCTACCGAATTCGACGGAACGTATGAACTTACTTTGCCTGAAGGAACATACACCTTAGAAATTTCATACCTCAGTAATGCTACCCAAACCATCAGCGATATTGCCGTAAAGGCGGATGAGGTTCAAGTCATTAATGTTTCCTTGGAAGAGGAAACCGAATTAATCAAGGAGGTAGTAGTTACGGCAAGCGCCTTGAAAAACACGGATAATGCCATCATGAAGGTGCAGCAGAAGTCCGTAAACGTACTGGATGCCGTTTCCGCGCAATCCATTTCCCGTTCCGGTGACGGTGACGCGGGAGAAGCCATCAAGCGTGTAACGGGTGTAACCGTTCAAGACGGTAAAAACGTTTTCGTCCGTGGATTGGGTGACCGTTATACCAAAACCATTTTGAACAATATGGAAATCCCCGGATTGGACCCGGACAGGAATACCGTTCAAATGGATGTATTCCCTACGAATATCATTGACAACATCATCGTTTATAAAACATTTACGCCTGACCTTTCAGGCGACTTTACCGGTGGCACCGTTGATATCTCCTTGAAGGATTTCCCTGATTCCAGGAAAATCAGCTTATCCGGTTCCGTTGGATTTAATCCGGTGGCAAACCTTAATTCCGATTTCTTGACCTATGAATCCTCCGGTGCGGATTTGGTAGGTTTAGGTGCCGGTTCAAGGAACTTCCCCCTCAATGAAAACCTTCCCCAACTTACCCCGGGATTTCCGGGTGTGGATAATAACCTTGTAGCTCAAAACGTAAGGGCTTTTGATCCTGAAATGTCCGCTGACGCATCCACCTCCTTCTTGAATACGAGTTTCGGTTTTTCCATAGGGGATCAAATTAGAGGGGAGGAAAGGACCTTCGGTTATAACTTTGCCCTTGGTTATAAAAATACCTATTCCTTTTTGGAAGAGGCCGTTTTTAATGACTTCCTAAAAGACGAAGATCTAGCCGTGAATGAACTTTTCCTTTCACAGGCAGATACAGGTTCCATCGGTACGAACGAAGTACTTTGGAGCACGCTTTTGAGCGGTTCCATGAAAAAAGGGAACAATAGTTACTCCTTGAGCTTGTTCCATACTCAAGACGGAATCAAGCAAAGTTCCTTTATCTCCTCCCAAGATTACTTCCAAACCGGAGGTGCCGTATTGGTGAGGGATATCTTGTATTACAACCAAAGGAACATTTCCAATATCAGCTACAAACAACGCCACGTATTACCGGAAAAGAATTTGGACATCAAAATCCAAGTAGCTCCTTCATTAGCCGTGAACAACGAACCTGATTTGCGGGTAACCGCATTCGCGATTGAGGATGATGAAACCTTTACGTTGAACCGAGGTGATGGTGCGGATATTTCCAGAACGTACAGAAAACTTACCGAAACGAGCTTGAACGGAAAAGTTGACCTGGAATGGAAGTATAACCAATGGGCAGGAGAATCCGCCAAGTTAAAAACAGGTGTGGCATACGTAAGAAAGGATCGTGATTTTGATGTATTGATTTACAATTTCGCGGATTTTCAAGGCCTAGACATCCTTCCCCTTACGGGTGACCCTAATCAAGTTTGGGGAGAGCAATACCTCTACAACACCACTACGGAACAAGGTATGTGGGCGAATGGCCAGAGAAATATTTCTAATAGCTACCAAGCTAATTCTAGCGTAGCCGCCGTTTATGCCATGAC
>JAHDDF010000867.1 GCA_020629475.1 Saprospiraceae bacterium | reverse complement strand
TCCTGAAGGCTCAGGGAAAACAACAACCCGGGGAACCGTCGGGCAAGACTATGAACAACCCTCCTCAACTTCCGGTCGTACGAGGGCAACAACTCAAACGCTAGAAACTGATAGGGATAACTCTAAACCCTCCGCTAAGGAAACCCGCCGTAGCAAAATACGCGAACAAATGTCCCGCATACGTGGCAACCGTTCTTCCTCTTCTTCTTCCGGAAGCACCCGCAGCAGCAGAAGTAGAAGCAATGACAGTTACGATAGCAGCCGCTCTAATAGAAGTAGCAGAAGTAGTTACGACAGCGGCAGCAGCGGAAGTTCTTCCCGTTCTTCCCGTTCTTCTTCAGGCGGTAGCAGCCGTTCTTCCTCTTCTTCGAGTAAGAGCAATGACCGTTCCTCTAGAAGTCCTAGATAAAAGATGGATTGCGCCTTTACGGCGATACAAAAAAGGCGGATACTTGAGTAATGACAACTCCTTGTCCGCCTTTTCTATATCATATACCAAACAAAAACCTCGTCTTAACCAAAATCCAATCAAGAATGAAAAAGATAACGATCATCCTGGCGGCACTCTTTTTAAGCCTAGGCCTTAGCGCCCAATTCGCCGCCGATGCCCTTAGGTATTCCTACCAACAATCCGGAGGAACGGCACGATTCATAGGAACGGGAGCCTCTTTAGGAGCCTTGGGGGGAGACTACTCCTCCGTGATTACCAATCCGGCCGGATTAGCAACTTTCCGCCGTTCCGAAATTAGCCTTACGCCCTCCTATTACTACGGGAACACCACTTCTACTTTTGCCGGTAATGAAAGCGAAAGGAATATCGGGAAAATGACCTTTAACCAAGGAGCACTCATTTTTGCAAAGAAAAAACCCGGGAATTGGAAATCCACCAACTTCTCCATCGGCTACAATCGTCTGGCCGATTGTAACCAGGATTTTATCTATTCCGGACACACGCACGGCTCGCTCGGTGATTATTTCGTAACCCAAGCACAAGGGCTTTTT
>JAHDDF010000866.1 GCA_020629475.1 Saprospiraceae bacterium | reverse complement strand
CCGCTTGGAATACCGTTTTTCCTTGTATGTCAATTAAGGAAAGTTTTCCTTGGGTAGCTTCAGGGAAATTGATAAAAATGGTTTCCCCTTTGCTTGGATTGGGATAAACGGTAAATGCATTTGCTTTATGAATGCTTGCCATTCGAATTTGGGAATATTCAAAAGTGCCGTCAAAATCCGTTTGTTTCAATCGGTAATAATTTAAACCGGTGTGTGGATTGGAATCATCAAAACGGTATACATGCTCTTGGGAGGATGTTCCGTTTCCAAGAACAAATCCGATGTTTTCCCAAGTACTTCCGTCATGACTTCGTTCAATACCAAAGCCTTTATTATTTAATTCCGAAGCCGTGGTCCAATGTAATTTTACGTACCGGTTATCTACAGGTGAAGCCGTGAAGCTGAGTAGTTCTACCGGTAAAACGGGTGTCGTTATTTCAAAAGTAGCGGAGATGAAATCACCGCAAGGATTGGTATAGGTGTAGGTATAAGTACCGGAAGTCATGGTGGCATCAATGGTTACTACACGCCCTGCCGCTTGGTAACCGTCCGGACCCGTCCAAGCCCACTGACCGCCGCCTACGGAAACCGTTCCCGCCTCCCGTACTTGGGGCGCAAGTAGAACGGAACTGCCACCACCTAAGGTAATATTCGTATTCAAGGACCAACCTGATCCGTCCACGTTGGATTGCGGAATCATTTCCGTGGGGGAATAGCAAACGTTGTACGACAGTTCCAAGGTACAACCCAAGGAGTCCGTGTATAACAAATCATATTGCCCGGCATCGCCAAGGGCTAAGGGGCTAAGGGAAAGATTTTGTCCGGTAGCGGTGGAACCGTCGGGTAAAGTCCATTCCCAGGTATTGCCGGAAAGGTAAGTAGTGCCATTCACTACGGGCTCTAAAACAATGGTTTCCCCTAGATCCGCTGAAGCGGAATTATCATCGATGGTGGTTACCGCATTTACGGTATACTCATGCTTCAGCTCGCTGAAATCCGGTG
>JAHDDF010000865.1 GCA_020629475.1 Saprospiraceae bacterium | reverse complement strand
ATACTGGCACAATCCAAGGTATCGTTCCAAGCGGCGCGGGAAAAGGCGGAGGATGCGGATATCCCCGCCATTGTGGAACATAAAGGCAAGCATTACAAATACTTCAAACATACGGGCAAGGTGGTAAAGGAGAACGGCGAGGAAATAAGGACCGGACCATTCAAGAATACCATAATCAAAAAAGCCGATGGACAATAGGACAATCGCGATCCTTTCCCTAGGAATCGTCGCCGTGGGAGGCTTGGCTTACGCCGCCTATAAACTTACGGGTAAAGAGGAGGAAACGGAAGTAAATGAAAACGGGCAAGGGGCTCCCGCTCCCGTCGCCCCTACCGAAAATCACCCAGACTTATTGGGCACCGCTTTAGGCATAAACCTATCCGGACAGCAAAGGACGGCAATCCAAAGCATAAGGAACGCCTTCGCGATCCACGGTGATGGTGACGTTCTCAAGTTGGCTTACGTTTATGCCACGGCATACCACGAAAGCCGTTTCCGTCCGGTCAGGGAATGCTTCGCGGAGTCCGACCAAGCGGCACGGCAATGCGTTGCCTCCCGCTCCTACGGTCAACCTGATAATGAAACTGGACACGTTTACTACGGTCGCGGTTTCGTTCAATTGACTTGGAAAAGCAATTACCGGAAAATGGAAGAGGACACGGGTATCGGTTTCGTATGGACACCCGACCTCGCCTTGGATAACGACTACGCGGCGGAAATTTTGGTTTCCGGGATGATGCGCGGACGCTTTACCGGTAAACGCTTATCGGATTACATCAACGGCGGCACGGCGGATTTCGTAGGGGCAAGAAGAATCGTAAACGGCACGGATAAGAATACATTGATAGCAGGGTACGCTGATAGCATTATTACACACATTTCACAAGCTTAAATGTTATCAATGAGAAAGCTGAAAGAAACGAGGGCGAAGCTCTCGAAAAAAGAGAACACGCTCGTAAAATCGGGCGCGATCGAAAGGTATTTAGGGAGGGCGCTTACCCGGA
>JAHDDF010000864.1 GCA_020629475.1 Saprospiraceae bacterium | reverse complement strand
GGAAACAGCCAAACGCATAGGAGCCATTACGTCACCGAAGCCCAATTCTTGATCTTGGATATATCCCTTGATTATGGTTTCCAAATTGGCAGGGGAAAAATCATCCGTCGCTTCTAGAACGTCAATTAAGCCTAGATTTTTATCCGCAAGGTTAGATTTCCATTTCTTCTTGGCATTTTTTTCATCCATCGGAAAATCATCCGTAAAGAGGAAAGATGCTTTTGCGGGTATTTCCATAATGAAATTCGCGCGCTCCTTAAAGCATCCGGCTACCCTTGCCGCAGTATCGGAATCCACGTCCCAACCCAAATTTTTAAACATCGGGATAAGCGCATTTCCTAGCTCCGCATTATCGGCATTAATCAAGTATTGCTGATTAAACCACTTCGCTTTTTCAAAATCGAACTTAGCACCGGATTTTCCGATACGCTCCAAGGAAAATGCATCCACCAATTCCTCCAAGGAATAGATTTCTTGATCGCCACCCGGGCTCCAGCCCAAGAACGCCAAGAAATTGATCAATGCTTTGGGATCGAATCCTACCTCACGGAAACCGGTGAAGGAATCCGCAGGAGAACCGCCATCCCAAGCCAAGGGGAATACAGGGAAACCAAGGCGGTCACCATCACGTTTACTCAATTTCCCGAAGAGCGTTTTCTTCAAGAAATTCTTGATGATGATTTTATCCTCCTTGTCCTTTTTCTTGATTTGAACGCGGGATGAAATCTCATTGGTATCCGCTAGGATTCCACGAATCATTTGCCTTACCTGCTCCTTGGGCTTCAAGGTATAATCCGGGTGTTTTTTATAAAACTCATCGGTAAACCTATCCGCAAAGGAATCCACGTTCTTATTATTGATATAAGATTGCGGGGATGGCTTCAAGATCAAAGGCAAATGTGCGAATTTCGGCATGGTATCCTCCCAACCGAAGGCACGGTATAACAACACGTGATGTCCCGTACTCGGCAACCACTCTTCCCCACGAATCACGTGGGTAATTTCCA
>JAHDDF010000863.1:296-1009 GCA_020629475.1 Saprospiraceae bacterium | reverse complement strand
CAGCGGGGTTCCCGCAAGAAAGAAAGGAAAAAACCAAAAAGGAAATAAGTATGGAATATATAAAAAAGTGGTTCATGCTTTTAATTTCTAGTGGTATTAATATTATCAATATCGGCCTCACTAGTCATTTCCTTTAAGGTATATTCACTTTGTTCGGGATTATAGGTTTGGGGAATAACGAACCAATCAAATACGCTTTTCTTGTATTTGGAAACCTGTACGTTTCTCGCTCCTTTGGAGCCGCCTTGATTTCCCCCTAAGCAATAATAGTAATTCCCGTCCGTACTTTTTCCAATGACAAAGGTTACGTGTCCGGCTCCACCGATTTTATCATCGGCTCCACCCGGAGCAGTTTCTTCATTATCTCCCCAATCAATAACCCCAATGGCACCGTAAATCGGATCATTAATTTGTTTCCAATATTTCCACATGGCCGCACGGGCGGAAAGTGGCGGCGGATTATACCCTGCTTGTTTTACGCACCAACTTACAAAGGCTCCGCACCAATTAGTATTGTCCGTCCATCCCGCCCCGTTTGTGGTTGAATTAAAGTATTCCGAAATTTTTGGATTATTCCCGGTAGCCCATGCCTTTACCTTATTTTTCTCTTGTTGTAGGGCATAAGGCATCCAAGGTGCTTTTCCGTTAGAGGCCGAGCCGGACATATCGGCACAGCAACCTTTACCAAAAAGTTCCTTCAAAAAGCCAGGTTG
>JAHDDF010000863.1:0-286 GCA_020629475.1 Saprospiraceae bacterium | reverse complement strand
TCTCCCTTTAATTCCTCTTTAAGGTACTCCTCGTATTCCTTTAAGATCGTAGATAGCTTTTCTTCCCTTTGCCCGTATCCGGCTCCGGGTATACTTGCCCATTCCTTTGAACATTTTTCAACTGCGCCCTTAACATCCCCGCCTACTATTTCCGCATATGCTTTTTTCTTTTTAATAAGAAGATAAAGGCAATACTTGTCCTGACTTTCTTCGGAGAAATCCGTAATTCCGTTTTTGGTCCGCCAATTGGCAAAGCCGGAATCATTCCAATTCGTTTTCGTAATCT
>JAHDDF010000264.1 GCA_020629475.1 Saprospiraceae bacterium | reverse complement strand
CGTAACGCAACGAACATCGATTTTCTTTTTCCAGCCCCGGAAACGCTAATCATTACCAGCGTTTATTCCCAAAGCGGTCGCAAAAGTAGAACCCTTTTTTATTATCTCCAAGCTTTATGCAAGAAAAAAAATATTTTTTTTGAGTTCCTTCCTTACCATTGTAAGGCTTTGCTTCTTGTAGCGTGGGGGAGACTTGAACTCCCGACCTCAGGATTATGAATCCTGCGCTCTAACCAGCTGAGCTACCACGCCGTCAAAACGGGACGCAAATATACGTCTATAGGGTGCTCTTTTGCAACAGTTAATTCAGGATTTTAGTTTCCTAACCATCAAAAAACGACAAAAAAGCAAAAGTTTAAAACATAAACATTTTTAAATCAATTAATTACAATAAAATTGACATTAAAAAAAATCATACAAATCCCATTAATTAGTCTCTTGGTATTTCTATTTGCTTGTAATCAAACTAAATTCCCGGAAGGGAAAAGATTATATGAGCGGCATTGCGCTAATTGCCATGGGGAAAGCGGTGAAGGGCTTTCGGCTTTATACCCTCCGGTTTCGGGTTCTGATTTCTGGCAAAACAATCAAGAGAAAATTCCTTGCATTATTCGAAACGGTATAGAAGAACCATTAATAGTAAATGGACAAGAATACAAGCTTCCAATGATAGGGATAAAGGAGTTAAGCGAATACGAGATAACGAATATCATTAATTTCGTTAATTCGTCATGGTATGAAGAGGAGGTAATCATAAGCCCAAAACAAGTAAAAGATCTTCTTAAAAATTGCAAATAAGTCCATTACAAGTCCTTTTTATCTTTTTAGGAGGGTAATACTCCTTAAGGAATGCAGATTGTTATGTTTGAATTTAATTATTCTCACTATTTTAGTCCGACTCTCTAAGCAACTTGCCCTCTTTCCCATGAAAGGCTAAAAACCAATACGGACCCTACCCAAGTAAATTGACCTAAATCATCAAGGAAAGAATTTGAAAAATACTGTCAATATGAGGCTCACTTTTACCTTACTCATTTCTTTTTTCATTTCCGCTGCATTGATAGCACAACCCGCAAACGATATTTGCGAAGATGCTATCCAAATCAATATCGGGGATTGTGGCATTTACGATAATGTTGCGGCCAACACTGATGTAGGCAACGTAAATTTCAATCCAATTGGTTTAACATGCCCGATGGCGGAAAATGAGGTATGGTTCTACTTTATCCCTTCAAATCCACCTACCAGTTTACAATTATCCGTAACAGGTGTAGCGGATGGTGGTAATCCCGCTATGGTACAACCTAGGATTACGCTAATTCGGGGGGAATGTTTGGAATTCGAAGCAGCCGATTGTGTAGAAGCCGCGGCAGGTTCCGACTTCGCGTCCATGAATATTGATGAAACGACCCTCATACCGGGTATACCTTATTATATATTGGTGAGTGATTGGTCCGCAACCGCAGCATCCAATGAAGGTTCCTTTGAACTTTGTTTGGAGGAATACGAACCACCATCCGTTATCGATAACATTACCGTTACCGATTGTGACGGAACCATTTTTGATACCGGTGGTGAAACAGGGGATTACGGTCCAAACGAAAACTTCGTTTTCACCATTACCCCGGCGGCATTTAACCAATGTATAGTAGCGAACGTAAACTTCTACGACATTGAGAACTTCTCTGATCAATTAAACTTCTATAACGGTACGGGTACCAATGCTCCTCTACTGGGTTCTATTTCCGGTGTAGGTGCCAACTTTGAGGTGCAAGCATCCAGTGGTTCTTTAACCATTGAATTCCTTTCAGACGGAAGTGTACAAAACGGCGGATTCGAAATTTCCTGGCAATGTACGCCTGATGAATGTACGGTATTAAGCCCGATTGATGTTGATCCCAATGTTACCGTAGATGACCTGGTAGATGCATTATCCTCTCCGCAAGTAATCGTAGAGAATCCAATCCTGAATTGCCCGGATGGTGCCTATGGCGTATTTAATTCACCGGGCAATACGCAGTTGGAGAATATGGGCATACCGAATGGTATCATCCTTTCCTCCGGCTTGGCAGAGGATGCGGAAAATCCGGAGTTCTTCTTTGCTAGTACCGGATTCAACGCACCGGGAGACGCGGATTTGGATGCCTTATCCAATGTAGCATCAAATGATGCTTGTGTGTTGGAGTTTGACGTATATGCCGCAACAGATGAGCTTTTATTCAACTACGTGTTCGGTTCAGAGGAATACCCGAATTTCGTAGGGACGGATTTCAACGATATTTTCGCGTTTTTCATTTCGGGTCCCGGTCTTGCTCCTAATACCAACATCGCTGTTCTTTCTAACGGCACACCCGTGGAAATTAACACGGTGAATGATCAAGCACCTTTCGATCCCGTAACAGGAGACGTTATATATAATGACAATGCCGGTGGTGCGAGCCTTCCTTATGGTGGTTATACTTCCGTACTAACAGCTAGGGCTGATGTAATCCCGTGTAACTATTACCACTTGAAATTGGCTATCGCCGACCGTAGTGATGATATTTATGATTCATCCGTATTCATCGCGGATCTTCAAGCAGGTCTTCCGGAATTGGAATTGGTTTTCCAAATCAATTCTTCCAGTGGAGATAATATCTTGGTAGAAGGCTGTTCCAATGGTGATTATATCAATGCCATCCTCGACAATCCTGACACGGAAGATATCACCTATTATATTACTGTCAACGGCGATATAGACGAAAACGCGGATTTGGTAACCCCTCTTCCTGATTCCTTGATTGCGGTTGCAGGACAAACTACCGAAATTCAAATCCCTATCGAACCGGTTATGGACGGTATTCCTGAAGGTGTAGAATCTTTTGGCATCCAAGTATTCAGCGTATTCGAATGTGATACGGTCGTATATGATTCCGTTTCCGTATTGATTTATGACGATATTGATATCGAACCATCACAGGACACCTTCTTTGTATGTTCCGGAACGGATGTACAATTAGAAGTAAGTGGTGCGACTGATTATACGTGGACTTGGCCTATTCCGGGCGAATTGGATAATCCAAACTTGCCTAATCCGGTATTAAGCCCATCCCAATCGGGTTATATATATGTAGATGGTATCATTTCCGCCAATACCAATTGCGTGGATACGGACTCGGCATATATACAAATCATAGATCCGACTATTACGACCTCTACCCCTGCCCCCGTCATTTGTGAAGGGGAATCCGCAGCGTTAATGGTAACAACCAATACCAATAATACCGGTATTTCTTGGGATCCTGTTGGCGGTCTAAGTTGCACGGATTGCCCGAACCCAACGGCGTCACCTGATGTAACAACCACTTATACGGCTACCGTCTCAGCAGGTGGATGTTCTTCTTCTATTGATGTAATCGTAACGGTAGATCCATTAGCGATTCCTCCTATTATCCCGGACACGGAAATTTGTGAAGGAGAATCCATTACACTCGCAGGGCCTCCAACCGGGCTTGGTGTAGGAACTACTACTTACATGTGGACACCGAATGATGGTTCATTGGATGACCCTACTTCCCCTACACCAACTGCTACTCCATCACAGCAAACGACTTATACCGTAGTTTCCACTAGCGGAAACGGAGTTTGTGTAAACACCCAATCCGTAACGATTGACGTATTCCCTGCTTCTATTGATATTCTTGGACTGGAAACCATTACCCAATGTAACGATGCATTGGCGCCGGTTACCTTTACTACTACCTCAATCGTGGATCCAAGTTTAATCCAATGGACCGATAGCAACGGTAACGACTTGGGCAACGGTGGTTCCATTACCGTTAATCCAAGTTCAAGTACTACTTATACGGCAACCATCCAATCCGGTGCTTGTATCAATTCCGATCAAGCAACCATTCAAATCGATTCACTTCCTGATTTTGATTTGGACGTAATCGTTCCTACACAGGGAATTTCGGTAACCAATCCCGACACCGTGGATATCTGTTCCGATCCGGATGAGCTGTTCTTTGTATCTAATGTTTACAATGCGGCATTGTATCCGGAGCTAACGCATGAATGGCTCGCTAACGGAATTCCTTTGACGCCACCACAAGAAGGAGCCAACCTTGTAGATACATTACCCTTGTCTACAACAACTTACTATTTGGTTTCCCAAAACGGTGCCTGTTCTTCCATCGACTCTTTCGTAATGGATGTCAATACGCCGCCTGACTTTAGTATCACACCTACTTCCGCTAATATTTGTGCGGGTGAAAGTGTACAACTAGAAGCAATGGGTTCCGCCAACTTCACTTGGACACCGGATGACGGTAGCCTTTCCGCAACGGATATCGCTAATCCAATCGCTACTCCTACACAAACAACGGAGTACACCGCTTTTGCGGAATTGAATGGTTGTCAAGTAGGAATCAGTACTATTATTACCGTATCCGAAACACCTTCCTTAAACCTTGGGGGAGATCAAATCATATGTGGCGGTACACAAACGACCATTGGGGATCCGAATTACGATCCTTCCTATACGTATCAATGGTCTCCGGCAGGTAGTATCGTGTCCGGGGACGGAACGGGTAACCCGACCGTAGCACCCGCGATGACTACTACATATTCCGTAACCATAACGAACGGCCCTTGTGAAACCATTGAAACCGTAACCATTAATGTAACAACGGATTTACCATTGGATATTGCGGGTGACATTAACCTGTGTACGGGAGAAAGCACCAGCTTATTTGCCAATACCCAAGGGGCCGTATTCTGGTTTGACGATATGGGTAACCAAATCGGAGCAGGCGCACAGCTAGATGTTACGCCTGCCGTAACAACTACCTATACCGCTACGGCTACGGACGGAAATTGTACCAACACCCAAACCGTTACGGTTACGGTTGCAAATACACCTATTATTACCATCAGTGATGATCAAGATATTTGCGCGGGTGAATCCGCTACGATTTCAGCTACTACCTCCCTAGGTGCTTTAACTTGGGAACCGGCTAATGAATTCGCGGACCCAACCCAGGGCACACAAACCGTTTCTCCTGACGGAACCACTACTTATACGGCAGTTGCCGATAACAATGGTTGTGTAGTTCAAGACGAAGTGACCATCAACGTTACGCAAAACCCAATCTTCAGTGTTGCGGATGACCGTACCATTTGCCTAGGGGAAAGCGTAATTATAGGTGGAGTTGAAGACCCGGGAACTACCTATTCTTGGACAGCATCTCCTGCGGATCCGTCATTGACTACACCTAACTCGGGCACACCCGAAGTGTCACCAACACAAACCACGACTTATACCTTAACAGCAACGAATGGTGCTTGCACCGTTACTGAAACGGTTACATTGGATGTTACTGCTGTAACCCTTACGGCAAACGACGTTACGACCTGCGCTTGGGAAGATGTTGTTCTTACGGCTTCCGCCGATTCGCCCGGAGGTGCATTCAGCTGGACAGATTGGCAAGGAAATGAATTAGGAACAGGAGAGTCCATAACCGTCAATCCGGGAGAAACCACCTCCTATTTGGTATCTTATGATTTAAATGGATGTTACTATTCACAATTGGTTACCGTAAACGTACCTGAGTCCTTCAACCTAGGAATTGATGTTCTTCCGGCAACGGAAGTCGCATCAGGAACCGAGGTAACACTTACGGCTACAGGAACCGAAAATGCTCCTGCAGGAACCACTTACGCTTGGACGGATGAATTCGGTAATGCAATCGGAACCGGTGATACCGCAACTCATACACCGAATCAAACTACTACTTACGTTCTTACCGCTACCACACCTGATGGTTGTACGGTAGTTGTTCGTGTGGTAGTAGTGGTTTCTTTCCAAGAAACCCGTATCCCGAACGTATTTACGCCTTCCGGCGACGACTTGAATGATACATTCTATCCCGTAATCGGATTAAACGTTACCGTGGTAGAGTTCAGGGTCTTCGATAGATGGGGTGAATTGGTTCACGACAATCCGGGAACGGCATGGGACGGAACCTTAAACGGAAAAAAACTTCCGAGCGATGTTTATGTTTATACCGCTCGAATCATCGATGCGAACGGTGAAGAAACGACCTATAAAGGTTCGGTTACACTGCTTCGATAAGAATATATTTTTTCCTTGAAAAATAAGGGCGGCTCCTTTGGA
>JAHDDF010000263.1 GCA_020629475.1 Saprospiraceae bacterium | reverse complement strand
TATTGCAATAATGGCTTTGATCAAAGAAGTTAGAGGAATTGCGCCCGAATTCGGGCGCAATTGTTTTTTTGCGGAAAACGCAACCGTAATCGGTGATGTAATCTGCGGTGATGATTGTAGCTTTTGGTTTCAATCCGTAGTCCGCGGGGATGTCCACTCCATCCGGATGGGCAACAAGGTGAACGTTCAAGACGGGGCAGTAATCCATTGCACCTATAAAACCGCCCCGACCCAAATCGGGAATAATGTTTCCATCGGTCACCGCGCCATCGTACACGGCTGTACCATTGGGGATAATGTATTGGTAGGGATGGGAGCCATCGTCATGGATGGTGTTGTTGTGGAGGATAATGTACTCATTGGTGCCGGCGCCGTGGTTTTGGAAGGTACCCGCTTGGAATCCGGAAGCGTTTATGCCGGCGTTCCCGCCAAAAAAGTAAAGACCTTAAGCGAGGAACACTTCAAGGGAACCGTAATGCGTATCGCGGATAATTATTTGATGTACGCGGGGTGGTTTAAGGAGGAGGAATAAGTCAATGATTTTTTATTTACCTCACATCTTCCCCGTCAAATAAAATCCACATCATCCGTATACGGGTAATTCATCAAGGAAATTAACGCTTCTTGGATGTTCCAATCCTCGTAAATCATTTTAAAAATCGCCTCGGTAATGGGTAACTCCAAACCAAAATGATTAGCGAGCTCCTTACCGATGATAACCGTTCTCAATCCCTCGGCAGGCTCCTTCATGGAAGCAAGGATTTGATCCAATTTCTCCCCTCTTCCGAAGCGCTCTCCTACGCTAAAATTCCGGGATTTATTCACGGAAGCCGTAGCAATCAAATCCCCGATACCCGCCATCCCGAAGAAAGCTTTTTTATTGGAACCCATGGCATGACCCAAGCGTACCATTTCCGAAATGGAACGTGTTAGCAAGAATGCCCTAGTATTGTATCCGAAACCCAATCCCTCACTAATTCCGGAAGCGATAGCGTAGCAATTCTTAAGTACACCACCCCATTCCGCGCCCTTGATATCATAAGTGCCGTAAACACGGAAGACATTACTTTGGAGCAGGGCTTTTCCGGTAGAAATAACCTCATCAAAACGGGAAGCGATAACTCAAGCCGCAGGTTCACCCGCCATGATTTCCGCTGAAAGATTGGGGCCACTCATACATCCCACACGCACCACGGAACTTTCGGAGGCAATGACTTCACTCATGGTCATTACATCATTAGGCTTGACTCTTCCTTCACCATCCTTCACGGCATTTAAGTCAACATTCCCCACATCCAATCCTTTGGTAGCATGGATTAAAAGGTGCCTCGGCTCTAAATGGGGCGCAAGGGATTTCATCATCTTCCGGAAGGAAGCGGATGGGACTACCGGGAAGATAACATCGCATTTAGCGGCGACCTCCGCAATGTCATTGGTACATTTTATCCTGTCGGATAGTTTTAGCCCAAGGTGCTCATGCTTGACATTAATGGCTTCCGCGATTTCGCTTCTCCGGCTAAAGAGAAGAACATTCACGTTTTCGGAAAGTAACTTGCAGATGGTAGTCCCGAATTTACCGGAACCGATTACGCCTACGATTTTGGACATGGTAAGGGCTGTAAGGTATATGGATGATTAATGTCGCGTTCCTAAATATAGAAATCCGGAAGGAAATCACCTACTCCTCCATCCCTATTCTAATCTCGCCCTCCTTAAAACTAACGGTAAGGTTTTGACGGTTACGAAGCCACTCGATCATATCCTCGCCCAAAACTTCGGCTCTCCATCCTTGGGATAAGTAGGGAGGAAGGTAGTTCGCGTCTTGCTTCATCTTGTTGAAATCCGCACGCGGCATGAGTAATGAACCCGCTACGCCGTTTTTCACGCAAATGAACTTGAAGATTTGATTGAGCATATCCATCAGGATATTCTGTTCCTCGGTGATGTCCGGTGGAGGGATTACCCGTTCCAGTAATGCATAATCCTCATCTTTGAGCGGTGCTTGGTGCAAACGGTTGAAGGTGTCCCAGTTCTTGCGTACGATATGTTCAGGAATACGGCGGTCTCCTTCCAAGGTTTTTCTTCCGGATGCGATACCCTTTACGATAACGGGAATATGCTTGCCGGGTAAAACACGTTCCCGGGAAAGATTACCTTCCCGAGCGGTATCCTCGCGCCAAAGTTGAAGGCGGATATAAAACATACGCTCGCGCTCCTTGAGGTTGTACATGATTTTGCTGGTCAGTACGTCCCTCAATGGATCACTGTGGTAATTTTCTGCTTTGGTAAATCGTTCGCATTCGTTTTCAACCCAATGCAAACGATTTTTACGCTCGAGTTTTCCCTTGAGTTTTTCCCAAAGGTCCTCTAGGTAAATTACGTCGTTTAAAGCGTAACGGAGCTGTTTCTGACGGATAGGGCGTGCCTGCCAATCGGAAACGGTTTGCGCCTTCCCGATTTTTACGCGAAGGTATTTCGCCAATAGTTTTTGAAAGGAACAAGGGAATCCGTCGCCTAGGAATCCTGCGGCTATTTGGACATCTACCACGTTCTTCGGTAGGATACCGAAAAGCTTGTAGAAGAGTTGATAGTCGTTTTCACCGGCATGGGTGATTTTTAGGATGGACTCGTCCTCAATAAGTTTATTGAGTGGACTAAGGTTGTCGATCTTTAAGGTATCGATCAAGAAGTTGCCTACGGAGGAAGAAATTTGGACCAAACACAAAAGAGGGATGTAGCGCTTCTCACCAATAAATTCAGTATCGAAGCCCAGCCAATCACTTTCTTCGGAAATGGACGCGCAAACTTCTTGTAACTCTTCGTAAGATTCTAATAATGTATAATCAGATTCGGGCATGGACAGGTTTTTAGGTGCCTCTTGATAGAGGTTCCTTATAGTTCCCGCGAAGATATGTAAAATGTTAACCTTGGTGGAGTAAAGGCGTTGTTATACGATGACAGGGTTCGTCTATTGTATTGTAAGATAAGGAGCAAGCTTGTCAAATGTTTCCGGGGGAAGGGCATAACATTTACGCAAATCCTCCACGCTGCCGAAATTTCCGTGGACGTCGCGGTATTTCAGGAGTGCTTTTGCTGTTTTCCAATCCAAGTAGGGGTGCTTCTTGAGCGCATCCAGATCCACGGTATTAATGTTGATTTTCCTTGGGCTTGTATTTTCCTCTATCAGGAAGGGTGAGATTTTTTGATAAACGGAATCAGGTAGCCCCCAAACCTCCGCTATTTGTTTTTTGCTATGGAAACCACCCAAGGATTCCCTGTATTTCACGATCCTCTTGGAATAGGAAGGACCAATGCCCTTCAATTTTTGGAAGTCTTCCGCTGATGCCGAATTGATATTAACCTTAGCGGAAATCCTGTCCTTTTTCCTAGGTTTTTTCTCCTCTATTTTTTCCTTTTTGATTTCTTGATAAGAAGAGGGCATTTCCTTGGGTTTGAAATTTTGCGTAAGCGGTATTTTTTCTTCTTTTTTCTTTTCAATACGAATGAAGGGTTCAATTTCCTCGTACCAATTTTCACGGAATCCATAAACACGTTTTAAATCCTCCTTGGATTTAAAATAACCGCCCTTGTTTCTGTAATTCAAAAATACTTTTAGGAATCCTTCAGGGAAACCCATTTCCGCCAAGGATTTTTTATCAATGGTGTTGGGGTCGAATTCATGCAAGTTCCACTTGGGAGCAGGCTCGTTTGACTTATCCTTTTTGTATTTCCAACCCTTGGTTTTTTGGGAATAATTCTTTTGTTTTTCCTTGTATTCATATTTGGTTCTCAGGAAGGAATCCTTTTCGATAAGCCCTGTTTTCCATCGTTCTATGTCTTGATGGAATGCACTGTTGTCGTATTCGATTTCAGGAGATAACGCCAGGTAAATCCCGGGGAAGAAAGTGATTCCGAGTAGTAATCCCAGAAATAAGATAATCCCCCTTCTTTCGGAACGGGTAAAGCGGAAATATTCCTGGATGGTTTCTTTCATTTTTATGCGTTTTCCTTGTATTTCCTATAGAGTGAAAAACATAAAAAAGTGAGTGTTTTTTCTGTACTTTTTCCACTTTATGAACATCCTTCCGGATATGCCGGCAATTCCCGTTATAAAACCCTTAAATGTGCTTGTTTTAGGTTGGTTTATACTTTCATTGCCGCCTTAAAATCCGTATCTTTGCACCTTATGGAAACGAATGAAAATAACGTGAATCAGAATCCACAAAACACCAATTACGACGCGAGTAATATCACCGCTCTCGAAGGCTTGGAAGCGGTACGTTTAAGACCCGGGATGTACATCGGTAGCACCGATACGAAAGGTCTTCACCACTTGGTATACGAGGTAATAGATAACTCCATTGATGAGCACTTGGCGGGACACGCCGACCGGGTGGAAGTCATCATTCATGAGGATAATTCCATTACGGTAAAGGATAACGGTCGTGGTATCCCCACAGGGATGCACAAGAAGTTGAAGAAATCCGCCTTGGAGGTGGTTATGACCGTACTTCACGCCGGTGGTAAATTCGATAAGGATACCTATAAGGTTTCCGGTGGTTTGCACGGGGTGGGTGTATCCTGCGTAAATGCGCTTTCCTCTTATTTGAAAGCGGAAGTACACCGTGAGGGGCAAGTATTCGTTCAGGAATACTCCATTGGAAAACCCACTTCCGAGGTAAGTGTGGTTGGGAAAACCGATATAACGGGAACCAACGTAACCTTTAAGCCGGACGGAACCATCTTCGAAACCCTAGAGTATAGCTTTGCTGTTTTGGCAAAGCGTATGCGTGAGCTTGCTTACTTGAACAGTGGTTTGACCCTGGTCTTGACGGATGAACGCGAAAAGGACGATAAAGGTGAATTCAAATCCGAGGAGTATTTCTCCGAAGGAGGTTTGAAGGAGTTCGTCGTGTTCATGGATGAAGGGAAAACGCCCATCATTACCCAGCCTATCCACGTAAAGAACAAGAAGGATAATATCGAGGTAGAAGTTGCGATGCAATACAACGATTCCTACTCCGAGAATATCTATTCCTACGTAAATAATATTAATACCCGTGAAGGCGGTACCCACGTAAACGGTTTCCGTCGTGCGGTTACTCGTGTTTTCAAGCAATACGGTGACGATAACGGTTATTTCTCCAAGTTGAAATTCAAGATTTCCGGAGAGGATTTCCGTGAAGGGCTTACCGCCGTGGTAGCCGTAAAGGTTCCCGAGCCCCAGTTTAAGGGACAAACCAAAGGTGAACTGGGTAACTCCGAGGTGACTTCCGTGGTGAGCCAATGCGTTGGTGAAGTATTGAAAATCTTCTTGGAGGAAAACCCCCAAGAGGCGCGTAGGATTATTGATAAGGTAATTCTTGCGGCTACCGCTAGACACGCGGCACGTAAGGCGCGTGAAATGGTTCAGCGTAAGAACATCCTTACGGGTAGTGGTCTTCCCGGTAAACTAGCGGATTGTTCCTCTAAAAACCCGGATGATTGTGAAATCTTCTTGGTAGAGGGTGATTCCGCGGGTGGTACCGCTAAACAAGGGCGTGATCGTAATTTCCAAGCTATTCTTCCGCTTAGGGGTAAAATCCTGAACGTGGAGAAAGCGATGGAACACAAAATCTACGATAACGAGGAAATCAAGAACATCTTTACCGCCTTGGGTGTAAGCATCGAGGAAAAGGAAGGTGAGCGTATCTTGAATACCGAGAAGTTGCGTTACCATAAGATCGTTATCATGTGTGATGCCGATATTGACGGTAGCCACATCGTTACCTTGATTTTGACCTTCTTCTTCCGCTATATGAACGAGTTGATAGATCAAGGGTATATCTATATTGCGGCACCGCCGTTGTATCGTGTTTCCAAAGGAAAGCAATTCCGCTATTGCTGGAACGATGAGGAGCGCGAAGAAGCGGTTAAAGGATATTCCAAGGGGGATGAGAAGGCCTCCGGAATAAAAATCCAACGCTATAAGGGTCTTGGGGAGATGAACGCGGATCAGTTATGGGAGACTACCATGGATCCGGATAGTCGTATGCTCCGTCAGGTAACCATCGAGGATGCCGCGGATTGCGATCGCGTATTCTCCATGCTAATGGGTGATGAAGTACCGCCACGTAGGGCTTTCATCGAAGCCAACGCGAAGTATGCAAGAATTGATGCCTAATGTAAAAAGGC
>JAHDDF010000262.1 GCA_020629475.1 Saprospiraceae bacterium | reverse complement strand
TCAGGAAAATACACAAGTTTAAAACAGCAACACATTTGCCTATCAAAGCCTATTTATTCAAGTCCAAAACCGGTGAAAGCCCACAATCTTTCCGGAATAATTTTTCATGACCCAACCATTTTGGAGGTAAAGACTGTCCTTATGGGCAAATGGAATTAATATGAAGAAGTCGATTTTCTTTTTTGCGATGCTTTTTGTTTCCCTTGCATTTTTCTCTTGTGATGATGAGGATGACCCTATTATTTACATCTACCAAGAAACCCAATGCGCTGATGTTTGGGGCACAGGAATCGGAAATACCGAAATAGAGGTAGAGACCGCTGTAGGAGATTATCTTACCAATGAAGGAATAGAGTATTATTCAATTGACTTGGAAGTGGTAAACCAAGGTCAAGCATGTTTGGCTTGTGATTGTCTCTCCGGAAGGGAAATTAGCGTAGAAGGAGATAGTGAGGACCAAGCATTTATGGAAAATTTGGGCTTTGTGGTCCAATAGCCGGAAAAATTTTCATTCCGGCACTTCTCCGGAGCGAAAAAAGATCATTAGCCGGATCTAGATTATTGCCAAAGAAAAATACGGCGCGGAAGATGAACCCCTACCGGATCTTCCGCGCCGTTGCTATGTCCCGAAATGCCTATTTCTATGTGGATTCATGCCCGTTTGAACACCTTCCGGAAAAACCCGGGTTTACGTTGGTAATTAGCCCCGGAAGGCTTAACTTTGCACCAAATTTAAGGGCGGTTTGAAACCTAGGTTAAAGACCACCTAAAATAGAATCCATTTTTCCCACCATAATACGCTTGAAAATATGGCAAACGTCGGTCAAGTAAAACAAATCATCGGGGCTGTTGTGGACGTGAGTTTCCCCAACTCTGATCTACCCGACATTTTGAATGCATTGGAATTGAAAAAGCCGAATGGCGAAGTATTGGTAATGGAATGCCAACGTCACCTAGGTGAGGACAGTGTTCGTGCCATCGCTATGGATGCAACCGACGGTTTGACCCGCGGTATGGAGGTTATCGATACGGGTAAGGCAATCGCTATGCCTGTAGGTGACCGTATCCGTGGTCGTTTGTTCAACGTAGTAGGTGAGGCAATCGACGGTATCGGCGGTATCGAGAAAGACGATAACGTTTACCCGATTCACCGTAAGCCACCTCGTTACGAGGACCTTTCCACTGAAACCGAGGTATTGTTTACCGGTATCAAGGTAATCGACCTTATCGGACCTTACGCAAAAGGTGGTAAGATTGGTTTGTTCGGTGGTGCAGGTGTAGGTAAGACCGTATTGATTATGGAGCTTATCAACAACATTGCAAAGAAATACGAAGGTATCTCCGTATTCGCGGGTGTAGGTGAGCGTACCCGTGAGGGTAACGACCTTCTTCGTGAGATGTTGGAATCCAACGTAATCAAGTACGGCGAGAAGTTCTTGCATTCCATGGAGGAAGGCGGATGGGACCTTTCCCTAGTAGATGAAAAAGCACTTACCGAGTCCCAGGCTACCTTGGTGTTCGGTCAGATGAACGAGCCTCCGGGTGCACGTGCACGTGTGGCACTTTCAGGTTTGACCATTGCGGAGTACTACCGTGACGGTGACTTGAATGACCCGAACGGCGGTCGTGATATCCTTTTCTTCGTAGATAATATCTTCCGTTTTACCCAAGCAGGTTCCGAGGTGTCCGCACTTCTTGGACGTATGCCTTCCGCGGTAGGATACCAACCTACCCTAGCAACGGAGATGGGTATCATGCAGGAGCGTATTACCTCTACCAAGCGTGGTTCCATTACTTCCGTACAGGCGGTATACGTACCTGCGGATGACTTGACTGACCCCGCACCGGCAACTACTTTCGCGCACTTGGATGCAACTACGGTATTGTCCCGTAAATTGGCTTCCTTGGGTATCTACCCTGCGGTGGATCCATTGGATTCCAAGTCCCGTATCCTTACTGAGGATATCGTTGGTGAGGAGCACTATGCTACTGCTCAGCGTGTAATCAATATCCTTCAGCGCTATAAGGAATTGCAGGATATCATCGCCATCTTGGGTATGGAGGAATTATCCGATGAGGATAAGTTGGTTGTAGGTCGCGCTCGTCGTGTACAACGTTTCCTTTCCCAGCCGTTCTTCGTAGCGGAGCAGTTTACCGGTCTTCAAGGTGTATTGGTGGATATTCAAGACGCTATCCGTGGTTTCAACATGATCATGGACGGTGAAGTGGATGAGTATCCGGAAGCGGCATTCAACTTGGTGGGTTCCATCGAGGATGCAATCGCTAAGGGTAAGAAATTGTTGGAAGAGGCTGAGGCCTAATCCTAGACCTTCAACAACGATACTATTATGAATGTAGTCGTATTAACACCGGACGGGGAAGTTTATCAAGGTTCCGCTTCTTCCGTAAAGGTTCCCGGAACAGGGGGTGAGTTCGAGATTCTAAAGAATCACGCACCCGTAGTTGCCTCTTTGGGTAACGGTAAAGTGAGAATCATTACGGACAGTGATGGGACAAAAACCTTCACCATCGAGAAAGGATTCATCGAGGTCTTGAACAACGAGGTTTCCGTTCTGGTGGAAGGCGTAAATGAATAACCGGTTGTCAGGTTTCCGGTTGTCAGGTCTTAAGACCTGACAATGGAATGAATATAAAAGCCCATCGTTCTAAACGATGGGCTTTTTTGTTTTCCACCCCTTGTTACCTGTACCTGTCACCCCGACAATAAACGGGGCAAAAGAAATAGATGTTTTATTAAAGCCCAACCCTAGACATAACTTTGTCGGGGTGGCTAAAAAGAAAATCCTATAAAAATGAAAAAATCCCACCCGTGGCACGACGTCTCTCCCGGAGAAAATGCCCCTGAAATCGTAACCGGTGTTATTGAAATACCAAGTAACACCAGAGCCAAATATGAATTACATAAAGAGTCCGGTTTATTAATGCTGGATCGAGTGTTGTATTCATCCGTTTATTATCCCGCCAATTACGGATTTATTCCCCAAAGTTATTGTGATGATAATGATCCATTGGACATCATTATTTTATCCCAAATAACCATCGTCCCGATGTGCCTTGTTCGAGCTAAAGTAATTGGTGTCATGCAAATGTCCGACCAAGGGGAAATGGACGATAAAATCATTGCCGTAGCCGAGGATGATATGTCCGTAAACCACATCAACGATATTTCCGAATTACCTCCGCATTTCATTAAGGAATTAAAGACCTTCTTCCAAGATTACAAAGTATTGGAAAATAAGGAAGTGGTAATTGAAGAATTTCAAGGCAAGGAAAAAGCCGTGGAAATCGTAGCGCAATCCTTGGTGGATTACAAGAAAAAATTCAGTTAGAAAATGGGGACGGTTCTAGTAACGGACGGCGTACATCCGGTCATGTTTGAAGGGCTTCATGCCCTAGGATTTGAAACGGAATACCAACCTGATATTTCCTTGTCGGAATTGCATGAAGTAGTCCATCAGTATCAAGGGCTAGTGATTAACAGTAAAATCATAGTTGATAAGTCTTTGTTAGACAAGACAAAAGACTTGGTCTTTGTCGCCCGCCTTGGTTCCGGAATGGAAATTATTGATCAACCATATTGTAAGGAAAAAGGGGTGCATGTAATCAGCGCACCCGAAGGAAACCGCAATGCCGTAGCGGAACATGCCCTAGGAATGCTTTTAGCTTTAGCCAATAAATTTATTCAATCCGATAAGGAGGTAAGAGCCAAACATTGGGACCGTGAAAAGAACCGTGGCTTTGAATTAATGGGCAAAACCATTGGTTTAATTGGCTTTGGGCATACGGGGTCTTCCTTCGCGAAAAAACTTGCCGGAATGGAAATGGAGGTCTTGGCATACGATAAATACAAGACGGATTATACCCACCCTTTTCCCTTCGTTACAGAGAGTACCTTAAGTGAAATAAAAAAGAAAGCGGACATCATTTCTTTTCACTTACCACTCAATCCGGAAACCAAGTATTATTGCAATAAGGATTTTATTAATAATTGTAAAGATGGGGTTGTTCTTATTAATACATCAAGAGGAAATGTAATTAAAACCGGAGACCTTATTGAAGGCTTAAATTCAGGTAAAGTAGGAGGTGCTTGTTTGGATGTTTTTGAAAATGAAAAGCCAAATACTTTTTCAAAAGAGGAACATGAGCTGTTTGGTAAATTATATGCTTTCCCTAATACAATATTAAGCCCTCATGTAGCCGGTTGGACGGTGGAATCAAAAAGGCGTTTATCCGAAGTGATTTTACGGAAACTAAAGGGTGCCTTGTTTCAATAAAAAAATCCTCCAACACCATCGTTGGAGGATTTTTTTATTGAAACACGAGAATTAATCCGATTAATTCGCCACCACGAATTTCAAGGTTTTAATCGCATTTTTATGCGTAACCCTTAAGAAGTAAGTCCCGTTCGCCCAATTGTCCGTACGGATGTCTTGGGAATGCTGCAAATCATTAATTTGATTCACGAACAATTCTCTACCCAAAGCATCAAAAATTTGAATTTGGGTATCGCTCGCTTCCGCGAATTCCATGTTTAAGGAAAGCGCTCCTTGAGAAACCGGATTCGGGAATAGGGAGATGATAGCTTGGTCATCTTCAAGTTCATCTATGGAAGTAGCGAATGGACCCACGCCCACGACCGTCTCAATAGTACAGCCTGTTACATCAGTAACTGTTACAGAATATGGGGTTCCTGCCATAAGGTCATTCCTGAATTGTCCTGTAGCTCCATCTTCCCATTCATAAGAGTAGGGTGGATTTCCGTTGATTATGTACAAAATCATACTTCCGTCTGAGGCCGTAGGACTGGACGCGTCAATGATGAAAGGATCAGGTTCCATTACCGGAGGAGACGTGATAATGAAATCCGCGGATTTCGTAAATCCCTGTGGAGAAGTTAAGGTTACGGAATAATTTCCTGGACTTAATTCAGCAAGGGTGGTGGTGGTCTCTCCTGTTGACCAAATTACATCGAAAGCTGTATTGTCAGCGGAGACTTCTGCTGTTCCGTCAGTACCCCCCGGGCAAGAGGGATTTTGATAGGCAATTTGTAAACATATCGGGCTGTCATCTAGATTTAAACAAGAACCTGCTAATCCAAAATTATTCTCTATTAGAGTTTGTACTTGTGAATGGAAGCCTTTTGCAAGATTAACTCCAACAGCATTCTGGTGACAATAACTCATCACTGTTCCTCCGTCCTGAGGAATTGGCCCCGTACTTGAGTCACATGAATCATCGGGGTCATTGTAGCAACCGTCAATAGGCGTAAAATTTCCGTTCCACGCACATGCATGAGTATGTGGGGAGCCTAAATTATGGCCCAATTCATGGGCGCAGGTGGCAACATCCCAAGAATAAGTAGGAATATCCGCATAGCTTGTTTGTACCTGAGCGACGGTATACATATCATTTTGTCCGTTACAAAATACGGGGACTAAATAACCCAGACCTCCTTCTGTAAGTGGATAAGCTATAAACTGCGCGAAGTCTCCATTAAATCCACCCCCATCATTTGTGATTTCCCTAAATTCATACAAATTTGCCCCAATGGGCGTGTGTGTATATCCATCCGGTATAGTCCAAATGAAAACCTCACTTAGCTCCATACCTATTTGAATATTGAAAAATAGTTTAAAAACAACATTATACATTCCTGTGATATAATCATTCACGGCAGTGGTGTTCAAATTGAATTGATCTGCTGTTGTGTAGGAGACTTCAACGTAAACCTCCATTCTGTTACATAATTCTACAATTTGAATTGGTGAATCATTTCTGGATAAGTCAGGGAAAAATGGAATTTCAAAATCTCTAGGATCGTAATCCACATTACAATTAAAGTCATGTTTCACCAACATATCGGACTCCTTGTACAAAACATACACTTGCTCCCCGTTATGTCTTTCGTCCCCAAGGGCACCAATTATTACGTTTCCTTTTGAAGGGGTGGAAAGAACAGCCATCACGCGATCCGATAAAACGGAAATTGCCGCAATTGAATTTTGGGAGCCATCTACCAAACCGTGATAATAAACACCCGGAGTGTAGTCTACCTCTGTTTTATTGTTGCGGGATCCTTGAGTGACTTTGAAATCACCAGAGAAGATGTTTGATTGGTACAAGCTAACCGTCCAAGTTTCCCCGTTTGTCCCGGGAA
>JAHDDF010000862.1 GCA_020629475.1 Saprospiraceae bacterium | reverse complement strand
CCTCTATTAAAAACCCTCATTTTTTCGTATTTTTATTGTAATACAAAGCACTTATTTTATTGCAATAAAAACCTCGAAAATGATAACTAAATTCACCCTTCTTGAAGGCGTAAGACTACGTCCGGGAATGTTTATCGGAGCGTCAGATTACAGGGGATTGAGCTACCTCATAAAAGAGATGATTAGTTACTCCTTTATCGCCTTAAAATGCAATTCCGTTCTCCTTGAAATCAATCCCGGGTTAAAGGGTTCAATTACCTTTTTCCAACCTCAAAATGCCATTCCAGGAAATTGGGGTGTCCCGGAAGAACAGAAGGGAATGATGAGGGGTATCCAACTAGAAGTCTTAAATGCCCTTAGTGAATCCTTTGTACTAAAGCAGTACGCAAAAGACGGCAGCATCAACCAAATGGATTTCCGGGAAGGAGCCTTGATAAAAGGAAGTATGCCCAAGGAAGTTTATTCTCCCGATAAAATAGAAGCCCATTTTTCTCTGGACAAGACAATATGGCAAAAACCCATGCCCTACTTGTTTGATCGTATGTGCGTTGATTTGAGAAATTTTTCATTCCTCTTCCACGATAAGAAAATCAAGATCCAAGGAGAAAAGGACGGGGAGTTTTGCCGAAACATATTCAGTTATCCAAGAGGCTTAAAGGACAAGGTAGACTCGTTGGGTGCCGGAACGCTTGATCAAGGTTACCTCCACATCTGGGATCGAATCTCCTTTGATGACTTCTTCTTGGAAATCGGTTTAAAACTCATCACGTATTCCATTGATAAAGCAGAAATCAAATCCTACGTCAATAATGCGGAAACACCGGAGCACGGTAGTCATGTAGACGGTATCGCCAAAGGTGTAACATTAGGCATGATGAAATTTTTCCAAAAGCATGAATTGACCCAAGCGTACAGAATATCCCAAGAAGGCGTAAGGGAAATGCTCATGCTTGCCACGAACATCAGAATGGAATCCGCCAACTTTAGCGGCTGTGTCAAACATAAACTTTCCA
>JAHDDF010000261.1 GCA_020629475.1 Saprospiraceae bacterium | reverse complement strand
ATTCGTCATTTGCCATTCGTCATTCTTTTCAAGAATACATAAACTCCCAAGCCGTTCGGTACGCACCCTTCTCCTCCGTATATTCCAAGAACTGCTGATAGAATTTATGGGAACCGATGGTAGCGGAATCACCGATAACAATGAGTTTCTTTTTCGCGCGGGTCATGGCTACGTTCATACGACGGTAATCGGATAGGAAACCGATTTCGCCCTTGGCGTTGGAACGGACGAGGGAAATGTAAATCACGTCCCGTTCTTGTCCTTGGAAGGCATCTATCGTATTAACGGAAATATGGTCTTGTAAAGCCTCTAACTTTTCATCCTCCGCGCAGAGGTCTGTCATGTGTTCCACTTGGGCGCGGTAGGGGCTGATGATACCGATGCTTGGATATTCTCCCTCCGGAAAATGGGAGATGAGTTGGTATAAATGCTCTTGTAGGATTTGAAACTCGTCCGGGTTTTTCTTGGAACCGGATTCGGGGTTGGCTTTTTCATCAAAACCGCAACCCGCCGTATCCACGAATTCCAAGGGGATATCATCCGGGATGTCGAGTTTCCATTGCTCTACGGAAACATCCGCTAGGAGTTTATCATCATAGAAAACACGGTTGGAAAAACCCATGATGCTTTCGTTCATACGGTATTGGACGTTCAAAAGATTTACGTCCTTGAAACGCTCTATGGATTTTTCGATTTGGGTGACCGCCAAGCCTCTTTTTTCCGCTTTACGCGATTTTACCGTAGGCGGTAATTGGTAAGGATCTCCCGCAAGGACTACCCGCGAAGCACGGGTAATGGGAATCCAAGTAGCGGGTTCCAATGCTTGCGCCGCTTCATCAATTACGATGGTCTTGAATTTGAAATGCTCCAAAACGGGATGCACGGTATTGATCAAGGTACAAGCCACCACATCAGCAGAGGAAATGATTTGATCTATCAATCGTTCCTCCGCTTGCCTTGCCCAAGCGCTGAGTTCGCCGGCTTCCTTGTAAAGTTCGCCTCTTTGCCTGCGATCTTCCGCGTTGAAGGTGCGCTTGAATTTGGAAGCCTTGCGGCGACATTCCGCCGCCTTGATTTTCATCTTTTTGATGTTCTTGGATTCCGGATGATCCGCAATCCGTCCTTCCAAGGTGTAGGAGATGAGTTTTTCATCCACCCTTGATATGTTACCGATACGAACGACCAGCAATTCCTCTTGGGACAAACGGTCGGTTAGAAGATCCACGGCGGCATTGGAAGCGGAAGTAACCATTACCGTATTCTCAAAGCCGGAAAGGAGTTTTACCGCTTGTACTAGGGTAGTGGTTTTGCCGGTTCCCGGGGGACCGTGCACCACGCTAATGTCATAGGAATTCAAGATGCGGTTTACCGCCTTGTTTTGGGAAGTGTTCAAGGAATGAATTTGGATTTGGTGGGCATCCTCCTTGTATTGGGGCTTGGTTTTCCCTAGGAAAATATCGCGGAGTTCCGCTAATCTATCGCCTTTTGCCTTGATGACTTTCTTGATGGCTTTTTCCATTTCCAAGTAGGTGCGTTCATCAAAAGCGAGGTCGATTCCCACGCCGGCTTTCAGCGCCCAATCGGGGACGTCCTTGGTGTTCAAGACGATTTTCATCTTGTCCTTATTGATGAACTTGATGATGCCGCCTACTTCGTCGCGCTCCTTGGTTTCTTGGTTCCTGAAAATGATAATGGGCATACCTGAACGGAAACGGTGCGGCGTTCCTTTCCCGTTGGTTCGTTGACCCACAACGAATGCCTTTTCCCCATAGGTATATCCCGTTTTTCCGATATCGAAAGGATACCAACTCAAGCCTTTATCCACCCGCTTCCGCAGGGGCAAGGACTGCACGTATTTCCGGAATTGGATAAAATCCTCCTCTTTTTCTACGGCGAGGGTTTCTAATAATTCCTCCAGTTCTTGTAGGTGATCCTTTTTCATGGGGTCAAATGTAAAGTTTCCTTAGGAACCGTGCTTGAAGGATTTATGTTCCCTAAGCGGATAATTTGTAATTTTGCAGCTGAGATAATAGATATTTAGACTGTTAGATTTTTAGATATCTAGATTCTTGGACAGCTAGGGGAGTAGATTTTTGATAAATAGTATATGGGTATTCTTTGGATTATAGATGAGGCAGAATAACTTCTAAAAATCTAAAAATCTAAAAATCTAAAAATCTCCTAGCCGAAGGCGGAAAAAATGAAGAAAAGCTTACACAACAAAATAGATCGGCGTGAATTGAAGCGTCGTATGGAGGAAAGCGAGGAAGCGCGTGTGACCTTGTCTTTTTACAAGTACCATCATATTGAGAATCCGGCGATTTTCAGGAATCACTTGTATGCCAATTGGAGTGATTTGGGTGTGATGGGTCGGATATATATTGCCAAGGAAGGGGTAAACGGTCAGATTTCCGTTCCCGAGGAAAACTTCGAGGCTTTTAAGAAGAAAATGGCGGAGGTGGATTTCTTGCAGGGTATCCGCTTGAATATTGCTATTGAGGATGACGGGAAGTCGTTTATCAAATTAGCCATCAAGGTCAGGGAGAAAATCGTGGCGGATGGTTTGGATGATGCTTCCTTTGATGTTACGGATAAGGGAACGCACGTTAACGCGGAACGTTTTAATGAACTAACGGATGATCCGGATACCATCCTTATTGATATGCGCAACCATTACGAAACGGAAGTGGGGCATTTTGAGGGAGCGATTCTTCCGGATGCGGATACGTTCCGTGAGTTGTTGCCGGATGTCATCAAGGATTACGAAGAGCATAAGGATAAGAAGGTTGTGATGTATTGCACCGGTGGTATCCGTTGTGAGAAAGCGTCCGCGTATTTTAGGCATAAGGGTTTCAAGAATGTTTTCCAATTGGATGGTGGAATTATTGAATATACCCGCCAAGTGGAAAATGAAGGTTTGAAAAATAAATTCAAGGGTAAGAATTTCGTTTTTGATGAGCGATTAGGCGAGCGTATTTCCCCTGAGATTATTTCCAATTGTCATCAATGCGGTAAGCCGGCGGATACGCATACCAATTGCGCTAATGATCCTTGTCATATCCTCTTTATTCAATGTGAGGAGTGTAAGACGAAATATGATAATTGCTGTTCGGTTAAATGCCAGGATTTTATTCAATTACCGGAGGAGGAGCAACGCATTAAACGAATTACGGAGGTGTTTAACGGTACGAAATTCGGGAAGGCGAGGTATCGGGTGGATGTGCATGGGATGCTTGGGGAATAAATAAATTTTCTCATGTGTTTGTGTTGTTCTTTTCCTAGATGAAAAGAACCAAAAATCACGGCTTACGCTGGTTCTTCACGCTACGATGAAAGAAAAAAGTCTGAAGAAAATAAAACTCGGTGTACGATTGGTTTTTAGGCATTATTCTTCCTCACTTTTTCTTAAGGTAAAATATCTTTCTACCTCGAACAGTATTTTCTTCTGTTCGTCTTTTTCCTTCCCTCTCCGCTAAACCAGCTAATGCCGGGGAATCGGTTGAGTAGCATCTTTCCTATTTTGAAAACAAAATTTATTTTATGCTACCCAGAAATTCAAGTTTTACCATAATAGAAAATAAGCTACCGGTCTTGTATGCCAAGACGGGTGTTTCCGCGTATGACTTTGAATTTTTTCCTTATTTCTTGAAGGATTTCCCAAGGGAATTCCAAGGAGATATTCCTTGTGTGGCAAGGGTAGGGGCTATTTCGGATTATCGTTCTTTATTTGAATACGTAAAAGAATTAACGGGCTTGTCTCTTGTTAATTCCAATGATGAACATTTGCGTGCTTCGGAATTGGAATATTGGTATCCTTTGATTGAAAAATTTACGCCTTTTAGTAAAGTCTATGATGCCTTTCCTTCTTCTGAAGAATTAGAGAAAGATTTTAATTATCCGGTTTTTATAAAAGGAAATAGACAGACCTCCAAGCACAACCCTAAGTTAAGTATTGCTAGGAATCGTATTGAATTAAAGGAAATAGAGAAAGCATATTCCGAGGATACGATTTTGCATTGGCAAAAGGTGGTGGTGCGGGAATTTATTGAATTATTTCCCCTTGGGAAATCCGTTGAAAATAAGGTGCAACTTTCTTATGAATTCCGTTCGTTTTGGTGGTACGGGAAATGTGTGGGGATCGGGCATTATTGGTCCGAGTTTGCTACATACGAAATAAACGAAACAGAAAGAGAGGAAGTAATGCCGATGCTACAAGAAGCGGCTTCCATATTGAGTATTCCTTTTCTTGTTATTGATTTTGCTAAAACCCAGGCAGGAAATTGGATCATCATTGAATGTAATGATGCCCAAGAAAGCGGATATGTGGGTGTGGATAGGGTGGAATTGTGGCGGGAAATTTTACGTTACATAACCTAATGGGAGACACCATACTCGTGTCCCATGGATCCCGATTTGATTGCCTTGTGTTTTACCTGACTTGGAGACGCATTCAATGCGTCTCTAAATGGAATGGCTTCTTATTCCTCGATAATTCCCGTCTTCTTTCCGAAGTGTGTAACGAATGCCTGCATTTCAGAAGCGAGCTCCGCGTTTTGGGTAGCACGATAATAGGTGTCGGCTAATCCGCGAAGGGTTTGGAACATGAAACGGTCCATTTCAATGACTTGCATTTCCGTAGTCCAAAGGTCAATACGGAGTGTGTCCAAGGATTCCTTATCGAATAAGGAAAGGAGCATGGCCTTCACGTCCGTTGCCTTATCGGTATCGTCCGCTATCCAATTCATTTCAACGGGCATGTTCTCCTTGTCCAATCCTACGGAAACCGTGATATCCTTTTTTACGACCGCGTCTTTCATGTCATCTCAATTTTGTGGCGCAAAGATACACGCTTAATCCAAAAAAAAGTGGCTCCCTCACGCTTCCGTGAGAGAGCCGGCCAAAGACTACTTTTGAAAAAAAACAGCTGATTTCTACCGAGTGAGTCGGTGTCCATCAAAATGAGATAGGATGAAAATAAAATAAAACGCCTTACATGTTCGCCTTCCCCTTCTTCCGGTCAAGGAAGGCTTACTTCTTAAGGGTCATCCTGCGCGTTATGCCTAGATTATTGCAATGCTTATGCCATTTTCGCGGCAATTCTTTGATAGGGATGTCACAATTTTGGCTTTGATCTTAGGGTGGAAAAACAACATAAGTAAAGCCGGGATTTCTTGTAGTTTATATGTTATTACGGATTTACATTTAAATAAAAAATATTTAAAAAAATAATTTTACTAATCCTCGGGTACAATAATGGTATAGAAAGAGTGGGAATAACCACCCCAGATACCAAGCCCGCCTTCGATATTAGAGTCAATTACGGTATAAGATGAAAATGGTCCTTGATTGGCGGCATTGAATTCAAGGGTATTCCAAAAGTTGAAGTGCTCCTCATCGATATTACACCATTTAATGGTCACGGTATCCCCCTCGGTAAAGAAACCGTAAGTATCCGGATCAAACTCTTCCGTTCTGCTTTGTGCCCTTGGAAGCGGGAATTCGAATGCTTCTCCATCAATGAGGGCATCATCACCTACGGATTGCAGACCGGGAAGCATTGCCTCATTGTTTACTTTGGAGAAATATCGGTAAAAGTTAGGGATACCGGGAGGATCGGATAAGAAAGCGCTTAAAGTTTGTAGCGTATCGTTATCGGGATCGGGGATGGGTGAGAAAACCAAGGAGTCCAAAGGTACATGGGAGGGAATGGTTGTACTTGCCGTGATGGTGGTTTCCTCCACATCCACGAATAAATCATACCGTTTCCCGATTTGTCCCTGCATGGAGAAGGAAAGATCCGTGTATACGCATATGTCAATGCCTACGCTGTCGGGTTCTAGCCCTAGGAATTCCGAGAGTAGTGCTTGCTGGGAAGGATCTAACTCACTTAAACAGATTTCGGTTAGATCCACGGTTTGCTCCCCGTCGGTAACGGTAATCTCGGCATCATGGACGAATAGGTTTTCAAAATCATTTGAGTTGAACTCGGAAAAGAATGCTTGGTTTCTCGTTAATATGACATAAGGAGGGGTGGCTTGCTCCCCGGCTTCTATATATCCTTCTACTACGATTTGTTCTTCAAATGGAATGCCTTCCGGGATGAACTCGGTTTCGCAGGAAAAGAAAGCTATTGAAAATATTATGGCGATTATTACTTGGCGAATTTTCATATTCAATTGTCAATTACGAA
>JAHDDF010000861.1 GCA_020629475.1 Saprospiraceae bacterium | reverse complement strand
ATAATCTTAAACAATTCTGGGGGTGATATTCTACAATTGTGGGGTATGATTTTATGCTCATCCTTACCTCCATTCGTATCTTTGAATTGCTTTCGTTGGGTGGGTGCTTGTTCTTTTTTGTTTGTTTTTACCAACGAAGGTATTGACCGGGATATAAGTTCATCTTGCGGAAACTCCGATGCCCAAAAAGCTTCATATCTCCCAAAGAAGTCTTGTATTCCGGTCTTTACGATTTTTTCTTATACCGAAAGATACTCGGATAAACATCCGTCAGGAACAAGAACTACGCCTTTCGGGAAAACCTTCAACTAACATACAAAGAGAAGTAGTGAGAGAGGGACAAACGGTACGAGCTACTTTTTAAGGGACAATTTCTTTCCGTGGTTCGTTACCGTTTATCCTATCACACGGATGTTTTCTTCCGCTTTTTCCGCCGTTGATTTTATTCTTTTCTCACGGGTCGGAGGTCTCTTGGCATTAAAAATCCATTCTAGTATACCTCTTTTTATGGAACGAGGAAAAGTCTCAAAATTTTCCTTAGCCTTAGGGTACTTTTTAAATTCAGCTTCCAAATCATCCGGGATCACCAAATCCTCCACATCATTCAAGGCATCCCAAGTCCCGGTTTCCTTCGCCAATCGTACCATTTCCAAGCCTTGTTCTTGCATTCTTCCTTCTGCCATTAAACGCTCGATATGACCCTTATTTATCCGACTCCAATTGCTCTTCGGGTTTCTTGCCGAAAAATATTGAAAGTAACTATCCTCATCCCGTTTATTGGGCTTACTATCTATCCAACCAAAACACAAAGCCTCATCTAATGCTTCCTTGAAAACAATACTTGGAGTAGTTGATTTTTTCTTGTAAAAGATAATCCAAACCGCTGTTTCCTTCTTATGGTTTTCCGTTAGCCAATCTCTCCATTCCTTAGAAGTCTTGGCATGAAAACAAAGTATTCCGTCTTCTCTTCTTTCAAGATGATTCATAACTTAATACTTGGCTCAATTAGGTAAAT
>JAHDDF010000860.1 GCA_020629475.1 Saprospiraceae bacterium | reverse complement strand
CCATCGGGCGGGTTTTGATATTTTTTGCCAAAAACAAGGGAATTACGATAAGGCTATTCAATACCTTGGCTATGCCTTGGAAAAAAATCCCGGGGAGCCGACGATTATTAAGGATATTGAAGTGGTATATTATAAGGCCGGGAATTACGCCAAGGCGCAGGAATTCGGGGAAGCTGCCGTCCGGTTAAATCCGCAAAGCGGCGAAGCCCATTATTATTTGGGTCTTACCTACAAAGCTCAAGGGAATCCACAAGCTGAATTTCATATAAACCAAGCGGAATCGTTAGGTTTTTCCGGTTAAATTCCCTCTAAATTACTTGCCCGGAATCCCTAGGACATCATGCTTTGCCAATTCCCAATCCCAAGCGGACTTAACGATGTCCTCGATGTTCCTTGTAGGCTTCCATTCTAGCCGGACGTTAGAGTCCGTAGTGTCCGCATAGATTGCCGCCACATCCCCTTCGCGGCGGTTGCCTAAGGTGTAATTGAGCTTAATACCCGTTACCTTTTCAAAAGCATGGAGCGTTTCAAGAACGGAAACGCCTTCCCCGATTCCTAGGTTAAATACTTCACAGGCTTCTAGGTTCTTGTTTTCCAAAAGGAATTCCACGGCTTTGGTGTGGGCGTGGGCCAAATCCATTACATGGATGAAGTCTCGGATACAGGAACCGTCCCGGGTAGGATAATCCGTCCCGAAAACGGTCATACCCTCCCGGTGTCCGCTGGCTACCTCCGTAATAATGGGAACCAAGTGCGTGTTTTCCAAAATGGGCGCTTCCCCGATTTTGGAAGACTCGTGTGACCCCGCCGGATTAAAATACCGGAGTAGTACGGCTTTGAATTCAGGGTTTGCCGTACAAAAATCCCGGATGATAAGTTCGCCCATTTGTTTGGTGCGGGCATAGGAGCATTCCGCTTCGGAGTGGGGTGTTTGCGCCGTTACCGGCAATTCTTCCGCATTGCCGTAAACGGCACAAGAAGATGAAAATATTAGATTTTTTACATTGAATTTTTTAC
>JAHDDF010000859.1 GCA_020629475.1 Saprospiraceae bacterium | reverse complement strand
GATTGTCGGTGGTTGCACCACCGACAATACATTACATATCCTCCACATCCCCACCAAACGGCTGATTATAAAACCTTTTCCCCGTAGCCTTATACAAAGCATTCGCCAATGCCCCGATAACAGGTGGCATTCCGGGTTCCCCGAGTCCCGTGGGTTCAATCCCGTTATCCACGAAATGCGTTTCGATTTCAAGCGGTGCCTCGGAATGACGAATCATTCGGTAAGCCGCAAAGTTTTTTTGCTCAGGTTCACCGTCCTTGAAAGTAATCCCACCGTACATAGCGGTTCCGATACCATCTATGGAGCCACCCTCGATTTGGTTCTTCGCTCCCGCCGGATTCACCACAATTCCGCAGTCTACCGCACACCAAACCTTTTGGATAGAAGGTCTACCATCTTTTTGAACGATGTCTACCACTTGTGCCACATAACTATTATGGCAATAATAAGCGGCAACACCTCTGGAAACACCCGGTTTTTCCGTTCCCCAACCCGATTTTTCCTTCACCAATTTCAAGACGCCGGCATAACGCTCCGCATCATAATCATTTTCTTCCCCTACAGGATTGGATTTCGCATTTTCGAATAACTCCAAGCGGAAATCAATCGGGTCTTTCCCTGCAGCTTCCGCAACCTCATCCAAGAAGGATTGCTCCGCACCCGCAATAAAATTAGATTTCGGCGCACGCCAAGCACCCGTGGAAATATTGGTATCCATAGCGCTATCCTCCGCTTGGTAATGTTCCACTGCTCCCGCCGGGAAACGATTTGCCCAAACCGGACCGCCATGCGCACCGGCACCTTTGACCGTGAGCGCCGTTAGCTTGTTGTTTTCATCCAATGCCGCCTTGTAACGGACCTTATAGGCAGGACGGTAAGTACCGTTCGCCATATCATCCTCACGGGAATAAATGATTTTGATGGGCTTCCCGGTCGCCTTGGAAATAAGCCCGGCTTCAGCCACCCAATTGCCGTAAAGGCGCCTACCGAAACCGCCGCCCATACGGGTCATCATCA
>JAHDDF010000858.1 GCA_020629475.1 Saprospiraceae bacterium | reverse complement strand
CCTTGATTTCATCCAAGGGGAAACCTACTTTTTTGGCGTAAGCCAATAAGGTACTCCTCCTATCCGTTCCGGAGCTTCTCTTCTTGATTTTATCAAAAATAGCAGTGCGTTCCTGTTCTATTTTATCCCAAGCGGCATCCAAGGATTTTTGGCTTCCTTTTTCCCCTATTCCGGGAATGGTATCATGAAGTAGATAAGGTAAACCTTCCCTTCTCCACAAGGAGAACCACTGGCTTAGGATGAGGAAAGATGTATTAGAAACATGAAGGGACATGATATATTCATGTAGTTCTATATCCACCAAAACCAAGTCCGGTTTTTCCTTGGCAATCCATTCCTTGAAAGTTTTGGGATCTAAATTATCCAAGGCTTTTTCCCTTAGGTTAGCCCCAAAAATTCGTTTGTAAAGAGCACGGGAAAACCTTCCTCCTATTTGAGCGATGGAAGGAAGTTCAGGGCAAGGATTTTGTGGAATTCCGGGTAATTGAAAATAAGGAATACCTTCTTTTTCAACTTTTGCCTTTACGTCTTTAGGAGAAGCGTACAACAAGGAATGCCCATCCTGCTCCAAGCGGTGGATGAGTTCGAAACCGGCGTTCAAGATGCCGGTTAATCCTGATGTAACGACAAAAATCCTAGCCATTATTCCGTTCCTTCCATTTGTTCCATTAAGTCCATTATTATTTTCTCAATGGCTTCCGCCAATTGGGCGATGGTTGGTTTTTGAAATATGAGATGAATGGGTAAATCCAATTCAAAGGCATCACTCAAACGGCTTATGATGCGAATGCCCGCCAAGGAATCCCCTCCGATTTCCAAGAAATGATCCAAGACGCCCACCTTATTGATCTGCATCACTTCCGACCAAGTATCACGGATGATTTCCTCGAATTCCGTTCTGGGTTCCATAAACGGCGTTTCCAAAATGGGACGGAAATGATCCGGTTCAGGTAATGCCTCCCTGTCTATTTTACCATTGACCGTAAGGGGCAATACATCCAAAGGAATGAATTGGGAA
>JAHDDF010000857.1 GCA_020629475.1 Saprospiraceae bacterium | reverse complement strand
TCTCGTTCACGCCCTCGGCATCAAGCATTTTTCCGATGGAGCGAACAAGTAAGGTTTTACCGCTCCGCCCGTTCGGTTCGTCTATTTCAGAGATACGGGAATCCGTGAAGATGATGGCTTTTAACTTCCCCTCGAAATAGTCGTGCATGGAGTAACCTAAAATGGATTTTAAGGCTACATAACGGTTTTTGAATTCGGCTTTAAGTTCCTCATTTTCGTCCTTGTTGGTTCTCGTTCTCCACCCCGATATGTTTTGGATAAAGCGGAAAAAATTGGATTTGGAATAACCCGATTTTTTAAAGTCCCTAGGAAGGATTCTGTCCTTCCATATCATCTTATCCAATTGGGAATATTCCTTTAACTCGAATCCTTCCGGGGTAACTTCCACGTAACCGTTATTGAAATAGAAAAAGGCGGAATTTTTATCGTGGCGGTTTAATTTGATGGGCTTAACGGATTTCATCCGCCCAAGTAGATGATCGGAAAAAAGGGTGTTTAATCCCCTGTAAATCCTTCTTCTTACCGCCTCGAATGTGGTAGCCTTATCCTTAAAATGCTCCACCCCTATTCCTTGTAGATACTCCTCAAAGGCATCTATGATTTGATTTTTCGTTACCCGTTCGATAACGTTATCAATAATCCGTACCCATATAAAATTATCGTTCCCGAGTAGGTAACGGAAAAAGCCTAAATCCTTTAGTTTATCGACGAATTTATCCTCTAGGATTTTCACCTTCCCGTTATCCAAACGGAACCACCCCAAGAGGTCTTCCAAGGATTCTTTCCTTTGTTCGGTGTCCGTTTTGTGCGGTTCTAATTCTGAAATGTTAGGCATAGCTAGTACAATTCGGGAAAATCCTTTTGCGCCCTTAAAATGGAGGCACGGCGGATTCCCTCTTTTGTGAAATGTGTTTTGACTTTAGCACCCAAGGCGGCAGCTAATCCGATATGGAAAGGTTCAAGGTTTTGGGCTAACATGAAGTTTTCCATCCGTTCCCTATCCTCCTTTTTCTCCCGTT
>JAHDDF010000856.1 GCA_020629475.1 Saprospiraceae bacterium | reverse complement strand
ATGCCCTGAATAACCTATATACTTTCGAGCTTGGGGACTTACCCGTAGGGGCAACAGGTTCCGTACAATTCTTCATGGAGTTGCCTTGCGATACATCCAACGTAGACGAGTTCACGGGCTTTACCTACTGCTTGGATGCACGTATTTACCCTGATTCCATCTGTAATCCCATCTCCCCGGATTGGGACGGTTCCGATATCCAAGTGGAAGCGGTTTGTGAGGAGGATTCCTTACGATTCTTCATTAGGAATATCGGTTTCGGGGATATGTTGATTCCTAGGAATTATATCGTCATCGAGGATGAAATCATGTACTTCCAAGGGGATTACCAATTGGATGCGGGTGAGGAAACGGATGTAGCGGTATTCGCTACGGGAGCTACATACAGACTTGAAGCCGAGCAAGATCCTGCCCATCCGATAAGCTCCAATCCCGTGGCGGCATTGGAACGCTGCGGCATGGAACCATTCTCCTTGGGTTTCTTAAACATGTTTTCCCTAGGGGATAATAATCCATTCGTGGATGTGGATTGCATGCCGGTAACCAATGCCTATGATCCCAACGATAAACGCGGCTTTCCCTTGGGCTACGGAGAGGAAAATTACATCTGGCAGAACCGGGATATAGAATACGTTATCCGTTTCCAAAACCTTGGCTCCGCCGAGGCGGTAAACGTGGTCGTCCGTGATGATATCCCGGAGGAATTGGATTTGGGAACCATCCGTTTCGGAAGCTCCAGTCATCCCTATGATTTACAAATCCACGGCAGGACCCTCAAGTTCACTTTCCGTGATATCAACTTGCCGCCGGAGGAATGGGACGAGGAAGGCTCCAACGGATTCGTATCCTTCAAGATTTCCCAAAACCCGTACTTGGAACCCGGCACCCAAATCCTGAACGAGGCAAGAATCTATTTTGATTTCAATGCCCCTATCATTACCAATATGTCCTTGCATACCATCGCCGAGAATTTATTTACGGTGAATATAGCGGAGCCGGCAAAAGGAAATGATTTATCC
>JAHDDF010000855.1 GCA_020629475.1 Saprospiraceae bacterium | reverse complement strand
AGGTCGTTAACCCGTCAAAAGACTATTGTAAGGATGTTGCGACAGCCGCGCTTTCGACGAGATTAACCTCGGCACCCGCGTTTTCATGGAATGCGGGATCCGCTTTTGCAGAGGAAGTATGTACTCCGGTAAGGGTTAAATCCAACTTGGTAATATTTCCTTCCAAGTCATCACTGTCCTCCATGATTTTATCGGAACCGATTTTATAGTTTCCTTGGGAAAGGGACGCTTCCGGGATACTGATGCTAAATAGCATTTCGGATTGACCGGTATCCATGTGCCTTTTCATATTCAAGGTCATTTTCTCTAATCCCAAACCCGGATTCCAATTAATGGTGAATCCTTGTGTAGGGTCAAAACTATCCGGTGTTTGAAGATTTAAAGGCGCACTCGGTGCTTTTACCGATACGGAATGTGAAGCACCATTGCTAAGCGCAACGTCCAGCTTGTATTCCTGTCCGTAGGAAATACTTTTGATCGCGGAGCAATCATAATAAGGAACACCGTTTTCCTCAACAGGCGAATCCGCTCGTTTTAGGCTCATGGGATTTCCGTTTAACTTAAGGTTTCCTCCTTTTAACTCAAAGGAGTTTACGTTACGGTCGTACAACCATGCCTCGATTTTCTGTGTGACATTCCCGTTCATGTCCTTCTCGGAACTTAATTGTAAAGAAGGCGCTATCAAAGCAGGGTTATCCAGGACCACATCGGATAGTGGTGATTCCCTGACACAGGATAGTAGGAATAATAGGGGTAGTAGGAAAAGCAGATTTCTCTTTCTCATTTGGTGGTGATTTTTGATAATTAAGTTATTGGATAACTTCAAATTCAAATTTAGGAAAAAAGATTATTCGGAAGCACCGCAATTCAATTTGTATTCTTGATTTCCGTTGACTACTCTTGTAGTACCTTTGTTATTGCAATTGCACAATGATTCATGCAGTGCTTTTGCCGTCCAATCCGCGTCGAAAAATCGTCCACCTAATTCGGAAGAACTCCATTGTGCCAAGGAAATTTCCT
>JAHDDF010000854.1 GCA_020629475.1 Saprospiraceae bacterium | reverse complement strand
TCCGTAATCCGGAAGTACCTAATGGAAAACGGAATCGATGAAAAACGCATTTTAACCAAGGGTTACAGCAATACCCAAATGGTGTACCCCACCGCAAGGAGTGAAGCCCATCAAGCGGCAAACCGAAGAGTGGAGATTAAAGTAGTGAAGCAGGAGTAGATCAAGAGGATGATCATTAGGGTTTGGTTTCCGGGAAAATCTTGGATACCTTGACCACCCTAAATCATCCCAAGAGCTTCTTTAAAATTTGATATTTGGTCTGTGAAGTCCACTTTTTCGATTACTCTTCGTTAAAAAATCGGGCTTGATAGCACCACTATCATCCCCATTTTTTGCCTCAATTAATCGAAAAATTGATACTTCTCGACATAAAGACCAAAATTTAAAGAAGCTCTGAAATGACAAAAAGTAAATTCCCCGTCCTTCCCGTAATCACGGTAATTGCTTGTTTGGTAATTACCGTGATTCTCATGAAATACAACGGCAGGCTTTGGATGTGCGAATGCGGCAGCATCAAGCTTTGGGTAAGTGATGCTTGGAGTTCCGATAATTCCCAGCACATCTCGGACCCTTATAGTTTTTCGCATTTGCAGCACGGTTTGATTTTCTTTTTCCTGTTTTCCTTGTTGTTCAAAAAACTTTCCGTGGCTTGGCGTTTCGCCATTTCCAATGCGGTGGAATGCTTTTGGGAAGTCATCGAAAACTCTTCCATTATTATTGATAGATACCGGGAAGGCACGGCAGCTTTGGGTTATTCCGGGGATACCGTGGTCAATGCGCTTGGTGATTTATTTTGGTGCGGGCTAGGATTTTTCGTGGCTAAATTCTTAGGTTGGAAATTGACCCTTCTGTTGTTTATCGCCATAGAGCTAATCATGATTTTTACCATCAAGGATAGCTTGCTCCTCAATGTCATTATGTTGCTTTACCCGATTGAGGGCATTAAGAATTGGCAAGCGGGGTAATCAATACCGCCAAGAACCGAACACCCTTCCTCGATTCTTCGCGATTTCCGTAACAC
>JAHDDF010000853.1 GCA_020629475.1 Saprospiraceae bacterium | reverse complement strand
TCCCGTCTAACATCGATTATTTCGAGCGTTTGAAAATGCTCCGCGAAGCCCTCCAAACCAGTTCCGATTTTCTCCCCGCAAGAGCCAAGGACGTAGTAGCAAGCAAAGACCCCGAAAAGATATTCACCTTCGTTCGGGACCAAATCCAAACCCTGCCGGGAATGGTGGATTTTAAGGGCGTTTCAGGAGGGAAATTCAATTACAATGATTTACGATGGGGCATAGATGGTTGCCTGCGTTACTGTGGTGGTACCGCCTATGAAAAAGCAAAACTCCTGGAAAAACTCCTAACCGATGCCGGCTTCGAAGCCAAAGCCGTTTACGGAAAATTGGATACTTCCAAAGCGGATTGGGAAACCATTCTCCTTGGAGAATTTAGTACGGAATTCAATCCTAAAATCCCCAAGGATATCCTCAAAAATCCCATAAAAAGAAACGGGAAAGTAGATATCAAATCCTTGGATTTGGAAGATGCCGCAGTAGAGGACTTGGCAAAAAAAATCATGGCGGCATTACCCGGCGACCATGATTTTGCCGATCCCGATTGGTCAAAACTTGCCGAGTATGCCTACGAGGTAAAACTCAAGCAAGAAAACGGTGAAATATTCTGTAACCCAAGCATCCCCAAAGCAAAACCCGGCGACTCCTTCATGGAAGGACGTGAAAGGGATATATACAAGAAAGATAAGTTCAATGAGGTGGAAATCAACCTCTACTTGGCAAATTCCGATGATCCCGATAAGTACATTGAATTCCTGAGTACCAAAATTCCGGTGGATGTATTATACAAGCACCAAGTAGCTATTGGTTTTCAAAGTAACTTGGATGTAAGGGATCAGCTTCTTACCGCCCCTGTAAATATGAAAATGCTTTCGCCCTACCTGACTTTGGTAGGTGAAAACGTTACGGAGGATGAATTGAAAGAGTATTCAAGAATGGGGAATACCATTCATTTGAACGGTGATATTATTGAGGCAAAGGAAGATGGTTTATACATCGATGGCGATAAGGTGGAGCAAGG
>JAHDDF010000260.1:2349-6233 GCA_020629475.1 Saprospiraceae bacterium | reverse complement strand
TTTCTCCACTAAACCCGTCAAAGGTCGGGTCATTCGTTTTTTACCACTTTTCCTATTTTATAGAGGAAAGATGATACTTAATTGATTCTCCGGCATTAGCTGGTTCTACTCATCTAGAAAAAGAACAACACAAAACATGAGCAATCCTATTTGTCTACAGGGATAAAACTTGGAATGCAGATTAACTCTTCCTCAAATAAACATCAAAATAAACCGTCAACCCGCCATTTACGTCATCCATCACAAAATTAAGGATGCGCTCCTTCGCCCTAGGGTCAGAAGCCCAAGGATCTTCCTTGATGTGGGTGTCTCCCTCAAAGTAAACTTGGGAAATCAAATCCTTATATCCCGGAGCTGACACCCGGAAATGAATGTGTGCCGGACGATACTTGGCACCGTTCAGGTATTTACCCGGAAGAATGGTGTGGAAAGCATAAGCACCATCCCCTTCGGTTTCCCAACCCGCGCGCAAGGTATACTCCTTGGAATCGGAATCATACCTGCCTTGGGTATCGCATTGCCAGGCTTCAACCAAGGCGTTTTTTAATGGCGTAACGCAATCATCCCCGAAAACCCTTCCTTGGATGGTGATTTTGTTACCGGGGATATCACCGGTCAGTAAAGTATTTCGGACAGGGGCACCGGGGCGGTAGTAAGGACCAAGGATGTCCTTGGTGGTTTCACAATCGCCAATGAAGGAATCGTCCTTCTTTTTGATAAATCCGAAGGTGGAAACGGATGCTACACCAATGCCGAGCCCCAATAGGAATTGCTTTCTGTCCATGCTTGATATCGTTTATTGCTTCCGAAGATATGATTCTACCGAAAGGTATTTAGTTACCAAGCAGTTAAGAGCTTGTTTAAATTTTGGTAATTATGTCGAGAAGTATCAATTTTTTGATTAATCGAGGCGGAAAATTGGGATGATAGCAGCGCTATCAAGCCCAGTTTTTCAACGAAGAGTAAGCGGAAAAGTGAGCTTCGCAGACCAATTACTAAATTTTAAACAAGCTCCAAGACGCAAGATGAAAAGGTTAAACCGGCTTTAGGTATTTCCCCTTGTTGTCCACTTTAAAACCAGGAACGGTTTTATTTGCCTCGAAATGCTCGTAAAAGGGGCGAAGTTCTTTCCAAAGCGGGACGTGCTCCGGGAATTTCTTTCCGTAACGGTTCATTTCCTTTTCATTCATGCGGAAAGGAAAAATATGGACGGGTAGCTTCTTTTGCCCGTTGAGGTGACCCGTTTCCGCTAGGACGTATAGCTCGCGAATGATTTTGTCCGTCAAAGCAATACAACCGATGGAATAACAACTCCCGTGGAAAAATATTTCACCGCCGGGTGAAGTAGGATGGGAGCGTTTCAAGTCCGAGGCATTGGGATAATTGATACCCAAGGAAAGATGGAATTGGCTGTAGGGATTATAAACGTTGATATGGTACAACCCCTCCGGAACTTGATAGTCACCCTCCTTGCGTTTGGGACCCAAGCTACCGCTGGCGGCACAGAAATCGTAGCTACGGAACAGGGTGAATTCAGGTCTATTTGCATCCTTGACCCAAACTTCAAAAACACGTTCCTTCTTAAAAGCACGAAGGAAGACCTCCAAGGATTCAAAGGAAATACCCTCCTTGGCAAGTTCATCTTTTAATAAAGAATCATATTGCTTGTGCGCGGAAGAATCCGGACGCAATTCGGGATAAGGATCAACGGGATCAGAAATATGAAAAACACCATCCTTAAAATCGCTATCGCAGGAAAGAAGGAATAGGCAAAACATAGTTGTAATGAAAATAGGGTAGGGGCGCATCTTGAGGTTTTATTGCGTTAATTTTCGTAATTCGTAATTCGTAATTCGTAATTCGTAATTCGTAATTCCTCATTTCCGAACTCCCGGGCTTCCGTGCTTGTCCGTTTCCGTCCCGAACCAAACCGCGGCATAATTCCCGTGGATGGCGACGCCCATCGCATTCCAATCCATATTTTTCCAAATGCCCTTATTGGTAATAACCTCACGGTGGGAACGACTTTCCGCCCAAGCTTTTAAGGCAATATCAGCGGACATGTCCCCACTATAATAATAGGCGCACTCATATCCTTTTCCCGCATAGCCGGTGAGTTCTTCGGGTTTGCTCCACATGCACTCGTACGCCTTGGGTTTAGGGCCGTCGTAGTTGCAGCCTACCCAAGAATGCGTAAGCTTTTTCAACTTGTACTGCATTTCCTTAACGTGCTGCTGACTCACGTAGGTCATCGATTTGGAAACGGGGACTTTGTTCAAGCCTTGCTTGCTGCGGTAAGCATTAATTTTCCTTGCCAAATCGGCTTCCATTGCCGTAAGGCTTACCTTATCCGGGTCAAAGGATGACTCAACGGAAGTTTCCTTGGTATCAATGGGGAAACAGGACAGTAAAAAAGTAAAAAGTAGAATGATGCGCATGGACGTATGATTTGCCCATTGAAAACGAAAAAAGACAGGTTTTATTTTTCCTCGTCCTCTCTCTCCTTGCGTTCTTTTTCCTCCTTTTCAAGAAGTTTCTTGTCCTCCACGTTCTCGTCCAGAAAACGATTCAATTTGTCAATGTTCAAATTGGTCTTGATTTCACCGAATTCGTTGATCTTGATATCAAAGCCGCTTAGCTCATCGTGTACCTTAGGGCTTTCCTTCTCCTCTTTCTTCTTCTTTGCCATGAAAGTTATGCTAAGTTCTTGTTTATAATGAATCCCTGATTTCAATAAGGGTTTTCCGAATCTCCTTGAGTCGTTTCAAGTGCTCGGATTTTTCCATGAGCCGCTTCTTACGCGTAGCGATTTCATGTTTCGCGCCCGCTAGGGTAAAACCACGCTCTTTTACCAAGTGGTAAATGATGGATAATTGGTCCAAGTTCTTTTGCGTAAAACGGCGTTCGCCCTTGGTATTCTTAACGGGTTTCAGGAAATCAAACTCATTCTCCCAAAAACGGATAAGGGAGCGGGATACGTCAAACATTCCCGCTACCTCCCCGATGGAGTAATATAATTTTTCCTTGTCAGGTTTCTTGTAATTCATTTGAATGAAATCCTCTCTCGCCGACAAGTTATACAATATTCCTCTAATATGCACGAAACCAAAGCTTAGGAACCGTTTAGTTAAAGGAGATTTTTTAGATTCATCATACTCTCTTTTACCTTTAGCCCTCAAAAATGAATTTCCTAATTTGGGCATATGGAAAAAAGGCTTTTGGTCTTGGGCGCCTTTGCGGCGATATTGGGATGTGTAGCGGATTACCTGCTGTTATACCATCCCTCCGGGAATTACCACACGGGTGATTATGCTTTCTTATCCCAAATTCCCTTAGAACGGATTGGTAAGGGGCATTACTTGGGTTTACTTGCCATCCCTTTTGAAATGTTAGGCTTAGGAGTAGTGCTTCATTCTTTTAAGATGAAACCTTGGGCACAAACACTGGCTTATACCATTCTCGGATTTATTATGGCGGTAGGTGTGGCCTACCACGGTATGATTTTCTTTGTAGCAAGAAGCCTTCAAACGGAAGGCCCTTCCTCCTTGCCTTTAATCAAAAATTACTTCGAACCATTCGGGCTAATTCTGGGCGTAGTATTTGTCATTTTAACAGCCTTTTTTATCTATGGAATTATTAAAAATAAAAGCACCTTGCCCAAGCAAGTTATTTATTGCAATCCCGCATTTATATACTTAATTATTATTGCTATTTATTTCTTATTTCCTCCCTTGGGAAATTACCTCATGGTAATGGGATTTAATTTATCAATAGCTCTATTTTTTCTAGGAATTTTAATACTTAAAAAATAACCTTAATTGATAATTGATAATTGATAATTGATAATTGATAATTTTGTCATTTGTTCCCGATAGCTATCGGGA
>JAHDDF010000260.1:0-2249 GCA_020629475.1 Saprospiraceae bacterium | reverse complement strand
TAATTGATAATTGATAATTGATAATTTTGTCATTTGTTCCCGATAGCTATCGGGATCATTCGTCATTCGTCAACCCCAAAATTTTCTTCCGCATTCCAAGGTAAATGATCCAACACATAAAGATGACCCAAAACTCAATAGCGTAAAGCCTACGCGCTACAAGTAATTCATGGGAGATGTTTTTCGCGTCACCAAACAGTACCATACTTCCCCCTTCGTTCCCGAATACCCCGAATAATTGATACCCGGCATACAGGAATCCGGATACGATGAAGAAGTGGAGGGCGATGTCAATAATGATTTTTATGGCTTTGGGCATGGTTCTTATTGATTTCTCTTTCTTAAATAACTATTCCACTGTACCTCAATATCTTTTTCCCCGATGAAAGTCATCATGATTTCAGAAAGATGTCCTTTTCCGTAATTCCAGAAATAGTTCATTTTTCCTAGCTCCATTTCAAATTCCTCGGATTCCTCGTCGGGTCTGGTTAATACGCAAACTACCCGGTCCTCGTAATAATTAGGTTTAATCAGAAGAAGGAAACCCGTCCGTTCATGGGTATATACTTCCCCTTTCCGGATTTTTATTTTTAAAAGTTCCTCCTTGGATTCCTCTTTGATTTTTACGCGGGTTTGCTTGCTTTCGTCACCGTGTAAGGCAAGGTCTAATTCCGCGACGGCATGGTCTCTTTCGTCCTTGAAATATGCCATGGAATCCTTGAATAATTTCAAGTCGGCAGCTACTTCGGTTTCTAGTTGTTTTCTTTCTTTTTCCAGTTGGATGCCTAGGCGATTTTCTACCTCGGTATTGATATTGGATTCAAGTTCTTTTACTTGCTTATTTTTGAAATAAAAGATACCGGATACGGCACAAATCGCTACGATTAAAATGGATATGATTGTACTTGTTTTCCACATTTGTTTGTGATAGAATTAGGGTTCTACAATTATTTTTTTTACGACTTTCCCGTTGTCATAATAATACAATAATAATTCCCCGGATTCAGGGTGGGTTTTCCTGCCGTAAATATCGTAAATCCCAAGTAGTTTGGGTTCGGCGTTTTCTGAGGGATTTTCAATACTCGTAAAGAAACAATCCTCACAAGTACCCCAGCAATAAGTAGGCAACATAATCGGGTCGTCATTCCGGGAAACGGTAACACCGTAATTGGGATATTCATCACAAGGGTTTATGTCACATTCACTTCCTAGGGGTGCAGCTCCGTTTTCCTCCCACAAATTCAAAGTGAACAAATATTGATATTCCCCCGGCTCCAAGTCAACCGTGATGCTCCAGGTACCGTCGTCATGGTTCATGGGCATACAATCCCCGCACCAACCATTGAAATCCGCATTTAGGTAGATTTTATCCGTAGGGATGATAACCTCGCTATCCGTATTCACGGAAAAAGTAACGGGAACGGTTTCCGGATTGGGATCAGGGTGATTCATCTTCAAGTACATTTTCCCATCCGTAAATTCTACGCCCTCTTCCCTGAAAATGCAGTAATTCCCACCGAAGCCGCCGTAATCCTCAATATTCCACTTATTATCATCGTAGGAGGAAAAGTCATCTTCCCAACCAAAAGTATAATTGTTGCCGGTGCCGTAATTCCCGTTTCCGGGTGTGTATTCATAATATTTGAAGTAATCATACTCGGAGTTCAAGGGCATAATGGAAGGATCCCATTCCCCGACCCACGACACCGCTTCCGCCGCCCAGAGATTCATGATCAAGCGCATGGGATAAATGAGCTGATTAGCGGCAGAAGGCCCTTGGGAATAGACCATTTCCCCATCAATGAACCATCGCACGGCATTGGGTTCCCACTCTATGGCATAATCGTGTAGCTCGGCGTGGGGATTAAAATCCACCTCATAAATATGGGTGCTGCTTGCCAGAAAAGGGTAGTGGGTGGTGAATTGGACATTATCGTCGTCATCACCCGTCATTTCAATATCTATTTCATTGTTTACGTCCGGCCAGTTACAATCCACATCAAGGTTGTAGAGAAAAAAAGAGGAAACGACACCATTTCCTTGGGCGGAACGCATGGAGGTTTCAAACCTCCCGTATAAGAATGTCTCATTGGTATGAATTGACCCGCCGATGCAATCCTGCCCTTTTGTTTCGTAAACAAAAAGGAAGACCGGAAGAAAGAAAACAAGGATATTTCTCATGAAAGAAGGATATTCGTCAAGACAATGTGAACCATTACGGTTCAACGGCGTCATGCTTAAAAATGCTA
>JAHDDF010000852.1 GCA_020629475.1 Saprospiraceae bacterium | reverse complement strand
AAGAACCGCTTGATAGGATTTAGTATGTAATTCCGTAAAACCACCGGAAAACTCGAACTCCTGCTCTTCTATAGTTAGGGAGCGATAGGTTCTTGCACCGGTAGCTCTAACATGTTCCGGAATTACATCGTAGTTAATACTTAGGAACCATCTTACCCTAGCGCGTTCCAACTCCAAGTAGCCTGCCGCACGGTCATGCTCATGTAAATGAACAATGTTTTGCTTTACGGAACCGAAAATCCACATCAGCATATCGTAAAAGTGGACGCCGATATTAGTGGCAATACCACCGGATTTTCTCAAATCCCCTTTCCAACTGGTATAGTACCAGTTTCCTCTAGAGGTCAAGTAAGAGAGATCTATATCGAATACCTTACCCTTTGATGCCGACTCTACTTTCTTTTTCAATTCAATCACGCTAGGGTGAAGACGGAGTTGAAGAATATTGTATATGTGATTTCCCGTTTCCTTTTCGATCTCCTCCAAAGCATCGATATTCCAAGGATTGAGGACGATGGGCTTCTCGCAGATTACATCCGCGCCGTGCCTTAAACCAAAACGGCAATGGGCGTCATGGAAGTAGTTGGGTGAGCAAACACTTACGAAATCAACCTTTTCCCCTTCTCTTTTGAGCTTTTCGATGTGTCTATCAAAACGCTCAAATTCCGTAAAGAAATCTGCATTGGGGAAATGACTATCAATGATCCCTACGGAGTCAAAGGGGTCATAAGCAGTAATCAACTCATTCCCCGTGTCCTTAATGGCTTTCATGTGTCGGGGGGCGATATAACCCGCCGCACCTACCAAGGCAAAATTTTTCATGATTTTTCAACCTTATTGTTAGTCAAAATATAAACGTCGCCCGATTCCGGGCAAATAGCATTTCCTTCTTCGTTAAATTCCAAACGATGCCCGAATTGGCTCATCCATCCGATTTGACGAGCAGGATTCCCCACGACTAAAGCATAAGCGGATACCTCCTTGGTTACAACGGTTCCCGCGCCTATAAACGCGTATTCACC
>JAHDDF010000851.1 GCA_020629475.1 Saprospiraceae bacterium | reverse complement strand
ATAAGGTCGTATTCCTACCATCCTCCGCTAGGTACCAGCTATTGCAGCCTCCTGTATTCCAGATGGATTTACTTAACCCCGCTTGAACCTCCTTGTTAAAAGCGGTCACGATTTCGGGTTTAATTTCGATGGATTTCCAGCCTTGATTTACTTGGGCGGAGATGGCTTTTTTGAGATATTCCATTTGTGCCTCCATCATAAAAATGGCGGAGGTATGCCCGATGCCGGTATTGGGCCCGCCAATCATGTAGAAATTGGGGAAGCCGGGGATAGTGGTACCAAGATATGCATGTGCCCCTTTCTCCCAAGCTTTGTCTAGGGTAAGGTCTCCCCTGCCCTTTACCGGATAAGGAACGTTATTTTCAGAAGCATGGAAACCCGTAGCGAAAATGACCATGTCCAAGGGGACCTTGTTTCCTTGGGTAGTAATAATTCCATCCTCGTAAAAAGAGGAAATGCCTTCCGTTTTGTCGTACAGGGTAACATTGTCTTGTAAAAGGGCGGAATAGTAGGTATTGGACATTAAAATCCGCTTGCACCCCAAGGTAAAATCCGGAGTAACACGTTTTATCATTTCCGGGTCCTTGACGTATCGCTTAATATTCCGCATCGCCTTCTGTTGAAACCCGAACTTGATAAGGAAGGGATAAAAACGGAATGCCAATAGACGCATCTCGTTACGGCAGTACAGCAGGAAACGGATAATTTTGGCAAGGAAGGGAATATTCTTGTAGAGTTTTCTTTCAAAAGAACCGATTTCCCTGTCCGGTCTTGGGAAAATCCAATGCGGGGTCCTTTGGAAAACGGAGAAATGCCCTGCGGTTTGAGCTACTTCAGGAACAATCTGGACGGCACTCGCACCGGTTCCGATAATAGCGACTCTTTTTCCGGCATAATCATAATCATGATTCCACCTTCCGGAATGCATGGTTACACCATTAAACAATTCCAAATCCTTGAACGCAGGAATTTTAGGTTGGCTCAATCCACCGGAACAATTGACTATATTTTTGGTCCAATAA
>JAHDDF010000259.1 GCA_020629475.1 Saprospiraceae bacterium | reverse complement strand
AGCTTCTGCTCCAATTCAAGGTGGATATCCAAGGAACCGTTCAAGAATCTTGAACCGGCACATCCTGAACCGTACTTGTCGATGGCTGCTTTGGAAGCCTCCTTTAGCTCCGGGTGGTTGGTTAATCCCAAATAAGAATTAGAGCCGAACATTAATACCCGTTTACCCTTCATGGTTACCACGGAGTCCTGATCGGATTCAATATTCCGGAAGTACGGGTAGATGCCCCTTTCCATTAATTGGTAGGGTCTATCGAACTTCGCCAAGCGCTCCTTTAATCTGTTCATCAGTGCTTCGTTTTCTTACGATTTATCTTGTAGATATAGAAAAGGGCAATTCAATTATAAACGCCCTTGTTCCCCCAAGGTTCTATTAGAGGCACAAAAATGGGGCTTATTTTGTCATTTTTGGATAGCGATGTGTCACTTCTTGCCATACATCCCAAGATTTATCCGCCCAATGGTGGTAAATATGGATAAGTGACGGCTTGATTCCTTTTCTTTTTTCGTTCACGTCGAACTGAAGATTCCCTTTGTGAACCATGGTAGGATGGTAATAATCCGCTAGTAGATTAAACTTCAGGGGTAGAACAGGATGATTTTCCAATCCGTGTTTCCAAACGGAGGCGATTAAAGTCCCTTGATCCCGGGTAAACCAAGCCGGTAAATCAAAGGCTTCCAAGGTCCAATTATGCCAGGTATCCAAGAAGGGAGTTGAATCCTCGTTGTACAAAAAAACGCCGCCGTTCCAATGCTGCCATTCCGGGTGGGAAACATTTACGTCAAAGGCTTCTTTTATCCGTCCTCTAAGAGCATCGGAGCGGGAAGGACGGAAAATATTCCCGTCTTGATCTTGCCAAGCATTCCGGTTGGGATTCCAAACTATCCCCGTATCTTTTTTTGTTAAATTAAGAATAAAATCCTCATCCGCGAATTTTTTACCGTCCTTGGTTTCCCATAGGCATGATTCCTCATTAAAGGAATATCCATTATCCTCTAGGTATTGTAGCATCAACCTATCCATTTGGAACAAGGAAACACCGTTTTTCAACCACTCTTCCCCTTCCGGGGAATAGGTGAATCCATGTTCCCCGAAATAGGTTTCTAAATGAGGGTATGGTTTTATTTCAATATTATTAACTTTTAATAAAAAATCAGCGCTTAATAATAATATTTTCCTGATGACTTTTAGTCCAAAACGAACCAACCTAAATGGCGCTCTTATTTTTGGTGATCGATTTATAAATGTTCGAATTTTCTCAATGCGATTAAATAATTTATCCGATATTCTTTTTATCCGTAAATACGTTTTATGATTCGCTCTTGACTCATCCGCCAATCTAACTTTTTCATCAAACCGCCAAGAAATATCCAAGAATTCATTTTCATATTCTTTTACCTTCAATAATTGTCCCTTGTAAATATTATCCATCCACTTTTTCCTATTCTCGACAAAGTCCTTATTGAGTGTATTTATTTCTTTTTTCTTTTTCTCGATATCTTTAAAATACTTCCCTAGTTCCTTATGGATAAACAGATTCCTAGAAGAAGGTTCCGCATCCATAACCGCACTTGGGGAAAACTCCGGCATCTTACAATGATCGGAACAAAAAGCGATGGGTGAATTATAATTTCCAAAAACGCTATCACATTCATTATCAACAGCAACAACGTCCGTATCCAAGTAGCAATTCGGTGCTTTACCTGCAGGAACGAACTTATGTACACCCGTCTTTAAGTAAATGGATGCTTGGTGGTGATCGTATTCCTCAGGGGCTTTTACGTCAATCACATTATCGTGAACAATGGGTATTTCATTCCTTGTGGAATCCGTCAGGATTACGATTTCCTTATCGGAATAATATTTTAAATATTCCAAGGAAAAATGAAGGGTATCAATATGCTCTTTCCCTCCACAAACCACGAATACGAATTTAGAATCCGTCATCCTCACGTATTATTTTTATCCCACCAAAATTCAAGGACGCAAAACTTCCATAAACGCCAAATATCATTGGTTACCACCATTTTTAATAACGCGTTTCTATTAAGAATTTTATTCTTAATTAAATGCCCGTTAGAAAGACATTCTACATACCAATCCGTATTTCCATAATATTTATCGGGTCCTACGAATCCTTGCTTTTTTCTTTTCAATATGGAAGGAGGAAGATGTTGTTTAATATTCTCCCGTAATAGGAATTTCGTTTTCTTTTCATCATAAAAAACCGAAGGGGACAAAGAGAACATGAATTCCACTAATTCATGATCCAAAAAAGGCACCCTTGCTTCCAAGGAATAAGCCATTGTAGCACGATCCACCTTGGTCAGGACCAATTCCCCCATAAAGGATTTCGCGTCCATGTAACGGAACGCGTTCAGGGGTACTTCATCCTCCTTGATATGCTTATCATAAAAAAAGTAAGAGTCCTTCCTTGCCGCTTCAAGTAAATCCCCGGGGAGGTACTCCTTCAAATTCCCCGAATCCATTCTTCCCATGGACATGGCTTCCGCGTAATCCTCCAGCAAATCCTTCCGTGACATGGCTCCCTGCTTAGCGATCTTCTTTTGCCACCAATAACCACCGAACATCTCGTCCGCCCCTTCACCGGAAAACACGGCTTTCACGCTTTGGGCTGCCAATCCGCTCACCATAATAGTCGGAATAATGGAAATATCAGCAAAGGGTTCATCATAATGGTGCGCTAATTTGGGCATCAAGCCCAACTGTTCGTTACCCGCCATTTCAACCTCAAGAGGGATACCTAGGTGATCCGCAACCGTTTTGGCTTGAAAATGCTCGGAATCATTCCAAGCATCAAAACCGATACTATAAGCCGTAGGGGAATAATTTTCCCTTACCATATAATACGCCAAGGCGGAACTATCGTAACCCCCACTTAGAAAAGTACCGATAGGCACATCGCTACGAAGATGCTCTCTTACCGACCGGGAAAGTAATTCATCCACTTTCCGGACGGCATCCTTTCTTGCCATCCTCTTGTCCCCTATCTCCAAGGACCAATACTCTTCTATTCGGGCATTTCCCGTATTAAAATCATATTCCAAGGAATGGGCGGGCGGTAATTTGGAAACCTCCCGCCAAATGGAACGAGGTGAAGGAACAAAACGGTAGGTCAAATAATCCGTCAGGGCGGTTAAATCCAAACTTAGTGTAATGCTCGGACAAGCTTGGATGCCTTTTATTTCGGAAGCAAATAAGAATCCTTTTGCTGTTTGGTAATAGTACAAGGGTTTAATCCCGAAACGATCCCTGGCGAGAAACAACTTCTTTGCCTCATTATCCCAAATCCCGAAAGCGAACATTCCTTTCAGCAATGGAAGAATGCCTTTTCCCAATGCCTTATACCCTACCAACAATACCTCGGTATCGGATTCACTCCGGAAAGTATAACCCTTGGATTCAAGTATTTGCCGGACTTCCTTGTAATTGTAGATTTCCCCGTTGAAAGTGAGGTGGAAACGATCATCAGCGCAAGCCATGGGTTGGCTTCCTCCTTCCCCTAGATCAAGGAAGGAAAGTCTTCTGTGCCCAAGGGCGACTTTCCCGGATTGGAAAAGCCGGCTTCCTGCCCCGTCGGGTCCACGATGGGCAAGCGTATCCCGCATGGAATCGAATTCCGGAAGATGAATTTCTCCCTCCTTGTTGAGCCATCCTATTATTCCACACATACCGTCCCCAGCATTTCATTTCAATTATAAGGAATTGTTCTTGGATTTGTGCTGTATGAAAGCCCATACTTTTCAGGTATGAATTAAATACCCGGTGCGTATTGTCCTAAATAAGACAAGCAGAAGAAACCCGAAGGGATTACCTTTGCGGCTGAATGGAGAACAAGCCCATCATCGATGTCGTTATTCCTGCTTTCAACGAGGAGAACGCGGTAGGAAAAGTCCTTGGGGATATCCCTTGGGATTTGGTGCGCGAGGTTATCGTCTGTAACAATGTTAGTACGGACGATACGGCACGGGTAGCCGAGGAAGGCGGTGCCACCGTGGTGGATGCCCCTATCAAAGGTTACGGCAATGCTTGTCTTGCCGGTCTTGCCCGCATCGCCGCCAAGGCGAAAAAGCCGGATATCGTGGTGTTCCTTGACGCCGACTATTCCGATTATCCCCAAGAAATGCACCAAGTGGTGAAGCCCATTATCAAGGATGGTTTTGACCTTGTTATCGGTTCCCGCGCTACGGGAGATCTAGAACGTGGTGCCATGACGCCCCAGCAAATTTTCGGGAATTGGCTCGCCACTTCCCTCATTCGCTTATTCTACGGCTATCGTTTTACGGATTTGGGGCCCTTCCGGGCAATCCGTTACGATAGGCTCCTTGAAATAGATATGCAGGACAAGACCTATGGCTGGACCGTGGAAATGCAGGTCAAGGCAGCAAAGGCGGGTATGAAATGTACGGAAGTCCCCGTGAATTATCGGGTTCGGATTGGCTTTTCCAAGGTCTCCGGTACCATTAGGGGAACCATCGGGGCGGGACAGAAAATATTGTGGACCATTTTTAAGTACTTATAGAATGGAGTGGACGGAAATCATATGCATGGGATTGGCGATTGTTTATTTTGCCGCCTTCATATACATCACCTCCTATTGCTTTCTGCAATTGAATCTTTTGTTTTTTTATTCCCGAGGGATTAAGAAATACAAATCCGAACACGAGAAGGAAATCCAAGGGGATCTTCCTTTCGTTACCATTCAATTGCCCTTGTACAATGAATTGTACGTAGCGGAAAGACTGATCGACAATATTACCCAACTGGATTACCCCAAGGACAGGATGGAAATCCATGTCCTGGACGATAGTACGGATCAAACCGTTGAAATTTGTAGACGGAAGGTAGAGGAATACAAGGCGAAAGGTTTTGACATCGTCCATGTAAGGCGCGCGGATCGTAAGGGATTCAAGGCGGGTGCCTTGAAGGATTCCATGCACTTGGCAAACGGTGAATTGATAGCCATTTTTGATGCGGATTTTTTACCGAATCCGGATTTCTTGAAAAAGACGGTCGCTCATTTTGATGATCCTAAGGTAGGTGTGGTACAAACCCGTTGGGAACACATTAATCAAAATTATTCCTTGCTCACCCGTCTTCAGGCTATTCAATTAAACGTCCACTTTACGGTGGAACAATTGGGCAGAAGAGCGGGTGGTTGCTTGCTTCAATTCAACGGCACCGCCGGGGTATGGCGCAAGCAAACCATTTATGATGCCGGCGGCTGGGAAGCCGATACTTTAACCGAGGATTTGGATTTAAGTTACCGTGCCCAATTGGAGGGCTACAAAATCGTTTTCTTGGAGCGCGTGGGCGCGCCGGCGGAACTTCCCTCAGAAATGAGCGGTCTGAAATCGCAGCAATACAGATGGCAGAAAGGCGGTGCGGAATCCGCTAGGAAATTAATTCCTTCCATCTTAAAATCGGACTTGAATTTCAAGCAGAAATTCCATGCGGTTGGTCACTTACTAGGAAGTAGCGTATTCGTTTCCATTTTAATGGCGGCGTTAATTAGTGTTCCCTTGATGATTGTCCTGCCGGTAACGGATATCGACATGACCATTTTCTCCATTTTCCAAATCGGGATACTCATTATGAGTGTGGTTTATTTGGTAGCAAACAGAAGAGCGGAAATGGATAAGCCCGCTTGGAAGGTGGCATTTAAATTCTTGGTTTTATTCCCTGTTTTCCTTGCCATGTCCATGGGGCTTTCCTTGCATAATTCCGTGGCGGTAATTCAAGGATTTAGAGGTAAAAGAACGCCATTTGTAAGAACACCTAAATTCAATATTAAAACCATTACGGATACTTTTGCAAGTAAAAAATACCTCGCGGCTAAATTAGATCGGGTTACGATTTTTGAGGGCTTATTAAGTTTGTATTTCCTCTCCGCAGTATTCTATGGTTTATTTATGGGTAATCCGGGGTTTGTTCCTTTCCACTTAATGTTGACGATTGGTTTTGGTGCTATTTTCTTTTATAGTTTGTCGGCGTTGGCGAAGAAGGCGTAACGTAAAATTATGACGCAGGGCAACCACGCCACGTCTGTGTTTTTTCTTTTGAAATACTACATGTTGAAATCTACTTATTTCCTATAAAACAACAGCGAAAACACACTCACAAACACCTGCTGCTTCACTTAGAAATCAAAAAGCTACCCCAAATTCCCCTTAAAAAATTCCCCCCAAAACCTTACCTTTGCCCGAGATTTAGAAATACCAAATTC
>JAHDDF010000258.1 GCA_020629475.1 Saprospiraceae bacterium | reverse complement strand
AAAAGAATTTAAAATTGAAATAATTAACAAGGAAATAAAACTACATGCCTATAAATCGTATTTACATAAAATGGATTATCGTGCAGGTATTTTTTGTAAATAAAATAGCTACTCCTTTTCCTTGGGATAAGGATGAAATTCCTCGGGTGAACCGCCTTCGTGCCAAGCCATATAATTTGCCGTCCAATCCAAGGAGGACTCAATTCTATCGGGGCTTTGGCGCAATATTTTTGCAGCCATTTCAATGATTTTAGCCCTAGGAAGTTTAGCTCCCCATTTTCTTCTGGCAAACCGGACGGTACGTTCCACCAATTGTGATGTCGGGTCTCCTTCACCATGCCAATTAAATGAGTTCCCGCGATTAATCAACCTTCTTATTTCCGCTTCGCTTATTTCAATATCAACACCTTCAAAACTTACTTTTGCATTGAGATCAAAAAATGCCATGTATTGATTTTCATGGCTCTGTTTCCTTTGTATTTCCGGATCGGTAATATTACAATAAGCAATCATTTCCTCAAAGGTGGTTCCGTATTCAATCCGCTCCACCCAATCCTTGGGGAATGCCTTAACACCTAGCCAAGCACCGGACAAGGCACCCGCTATACAGGCAATGGAATCCGAATCACCCGAGGAATTCGCCGCACGGCGCAAGCAAGCTACAGCATCATCAGGATAAAGTAAAAAACAAAGTAAGGCGGTAGCCAATGCCTCTTCGGCAATCCATCCCGCCCCGGTTTGAAGGCAGGGATCCGTTGAATAGTCCGGGGTAAGGAGTGCTTGCTCCACCCGTTCAATTGCCGCAAGGCATTCTTCTACTCCACGCTCCAAATAAGTATAACGACTTTCAGCATTGGAGAATTCCCACAAATCACCTAAATACCTTTGGTCATAATAGCCGCCGTTATTACGGCAATGCCGCTTTAATTCCTTCAGTAATGTTTCGGGTGACCAATCCTCCGTGGCTAATTTATATACCGCAATCGCGGTAAGTTCCGAAGCAACGAGTGCCGTTGGGTGGGCATGAGTAATGGCTGCTTGTAATTTCACCCAACTTGCCAACCTTCCGAATTTTAGACCTGAATCACGCAAACAAAACAAGGGTAAGAAAGTAACACGCATATTAGCGCCGCAGCCCTTGGAATTCCGGTTGGTACCTTCCTGCCAACGGTTACCTTTCATAATTCTTTCAATGGAAGTCAGGCAGGTCATTCCGGGTGCCCGGTTATTCTCGGGATCATGGTACCATTCCCGGAATCGTTTATCTATGTGTTGTGTAAGTACATCGGGATTATCCTTTTCCTCCCCTATTTCCTCTAAATAATCCTTGATTGCCCAATAGGTATAGATTCCCATTTGGGTATCATCCGTTACCAAAATGGGATTGCCTTCCGGTTCTTGGATTCCATCCTTGCCCCATTTGGCAAAGATTTCATCCATTGTCTTAAATTCCGTGGGATATCCTAAACCATCACCGATAGCGGTGCCGTAAATAATGCCTTGAATTTTGGACTTACGTTTTTCTTTTTTTACCACCCTTTAAATTTATTAAACTTCCTGACTTTAGGAGCAACGAATATCTCTTCCTCCTCTTTGGTGTAAGGTAAGGAAATATAAGGGTGCCAGGGCAAGGTATCACGGAGTTGATAAACACCGCAATCGTAATTCACGCCGGAATCGGGAATGAAGGAACCGTCATCAGCGTACTTATCCTTTACGTCCCCCTCATTATCCCCACGCTCCCGCCAATTACCACAGGACTCGTTATCGAACTTTTTCCTTGAAATAATGATAGCGGAGGTTCCTTTCACGGTAAACTCATCATCTTCCCCTGCTTGCCCTACCTTGGGAAAATTCCTTTTTAAGGAACCATCGGCGTTGATGTCCTCTATCCGGGCAAACATGAATTTATTATTATTCGAACTTGATTTCCTAGGGGAATTCGCGGAGGGAACTTGCGGGACAGTGCCAATGGATTCATTGCCCAAAGGCTCCGTAGTGTAGGTTGTTTCCGAGACAGCAGGCTTCTCCTTTTCTTCCGCTAATTGAAAACCGGCATTCCGGGTTCTTTGATCCAGGAGCTCCTCGGCATCAATTTCGGGTTTAGGCTCCGCCTTGGTACTTGCAAGCTCTTCCGTATCGACGGATTCAATTTTTTCCTTTCCGCTAGCCTCCTTTTCCAAAGCGGTAAGATCATAGGAAATATCAACATCTATATCCGAACCGACTTCATCAAGAAAATCCGCTTCCGTTCCGGACGCTTTTGGGGAAAGATTCATTTTTACTTCGGCAGTCCTTTCTTTTTCTTCGGCCGTAGGCAAGTACAAGAACAAACCGGTGATAGACAAGAGCAGTACAACTCCTATCATCCACCAACCGATCGTATTCTTCGTGCTTGATTTATCCCTACGCTCCAATTCGTCCAGATAGACGTCTATCTGGCTTCCCTCTCTATCGGTGTTCATATGCATCTCATAGTTTCCTGTCCGACGCATACGAACCGGATTCTCCCTCCCGGTTTGTTTACGTGGACGATTTGTTGTGAATATAGGGAACCAATAGCGTAGTGAAAAGTCGTTCAGCCGCTTAAAAAGTTAAAAAAAAGACATTTCAAATTGTTATAATGTCACAAATACCAAGCAGTTCTACACGCGGGCATAGGTCACGTCACGGGTGCAGCCGGTATTAGGATCCGTGTAAAGTAGGATGAGATTATCCCCCGAGAACTCATATACGGCGGTATAGCAAGCAAGATCGAAACAAATCCTCACCTCGTTATCGGAGCCATCCACATAGGAATAAGTCCCCTCTTCCGTTTGTGAGGTGGTATTTCCGCCGGAGGTAGTAATTATGGCGGTACTAACGCTTAGGTCAGCATTGAAAATGATGGTATTTCTTACGCAAGTTTCCCCTGCGACATCCGGATAACAGAACACGCCATCCGTAAATTCAATGGTTCCGTTGTTCGCGGAATCATTACAAAGGGTACTTCTTGAGAATGTCATATCCCAACTCCCTACCAGGGTAGGTCCTGTAGTGGTTTCGCAAGATGAAAACGCCAAAATGGTTACCAAGGCAAACACGGAGAGGATTCTGATTTTCATTTCTTTGATTTTTTGATTGCGAGTACGAACTTACTCAAGTTATCCTTTTGGACGTTAGGGTACCGTTTTGGTTTCCTTTTGGTGGTGTTAATTTTGAAGAAAAAATAACGGAAAACCTTCATCGTCCGCCATTAATAACAAGAAGAAAAAAGGCTTTAGAAAGATTTTTTTACATTTTTCGTTTATCCCGAATTGCCTAAAAACCCCATGAGGAACATGCCCAATATCCTTTTCCTCACAATTCTACCTAAGAACCGGCTCTTAAATTAACAACTGAAGGCTAATATCCCTTGAAAATGAGTGCCTGAAATGCTACATCGAATAGAAAATTCACCGATATTTGCCAACCGGCGTAAATTCGCCCGAACCACATTATCAGAATAAAGCGTTTTTTCTTTCCCATGGCTGATTATTCCCATGTTTTCAATGCACATCCGTCCTTCATTGACGCGATGTACGAACAATACAAGGCTGACCCGAACTCCGTACAGCAAGACTGGAGGCTCTTCTTCGAAGGCTTCGATTTTGCATCAAGCTCCGCTAACGGTCACGGCACTCTTGAATCCACTAAGTTTTCAGATAAAATTGACCGCCGTGAATTCCGCGTTTGGTCCCTCATCAAAGCTTTCCGAAGCAGGGGGCACTTGGAATCCACCACTAACCCTATCCGTGAGAGAAGGAATAGAAATGCGAAACTTGAGCTTTCGGATTTCGACTTGAGTGAAAAGGATCTTGACGACAAGTTCCTTATCGGGCATGAAATCGGGATGGAAAACGCTACGCTTAGGGAAATTCTTGGCCGATTAAGAAAGGTCTACACCGGTTCCATCGGTTTTGAATACCATGATATCCAGGATCGCGAAAAGCGTCGTTGGCTTCGTCGTAAAATCGAAAGAAGCACATACCATTCCGAAGGGATGTCCATGGACAAGAAACAACGCATCCTCGAGAAATTGAACGGGGCGGTAGTCTTCGAGCAATTCCTAGGAAAAAAATACGTGGGTCAAAAGCGCTTCTCCTTGGAAGGAGGTGAAACCACCATCGCGGCATTGGATGCCATTATCAACCAAGCAGCGGAAGGCGGCGTTCGTGAGGTAGTCATTGGTATGGCGCACCGTGGACGCTTGAACGTCCTTGCCAATATCATGGGCAAAACCTACGAGCACATCTTCAATGAATTTGAAGGCGCCGCTATCCCTGAACAAAGCTTCGGTGACGGTGACGTGAAATACCACTTGGGTTATTCCTCTCAAGTAGATACGCCTTCCGGGCAAATGATGAACCTTAAGTTGGTTCCCAACCCTTCACACTTGGAATCGGTTGATCCTGTGGTTCAAGGATTCTCCCGCGCAAAGGCGGATATCCTTTATGGTTCCGATTTTGAAAAGATATTACCGGTTCTCATTCACGGTGACGCAGCCGTTGCGGGGCAGGGCGTGGTTTATGAAACCATCCAAATGTCTCAACTGGACGGTTACCATACCGGCGGAACCATCCATTATGTCATCAATAACCAAATCGGGTTTACCACTGATTTCGATGATGCACGTTCCTCCACTTACTGTACCGGCGCGGCAGGCGTGGTGCAAGCACCCGTTTTCCACGTAAACGGTGATGACGCGGAAGCTTGCGTTTTCGTGGCGGAATTGGCTTATGAATACAGGAGGACGTTTAACGCCGACGTATTCATTGATATGGTTTGCTACCGTAAGCACGGGCACAACGAGGCGGACGAACCCATGTTCACCCAGCCGGAGATGTATAAAATCATCAAGAAGCACCCGGATCCAAGGAAGGTATACTTGGATAAGCTTATCGCAAAAGGAGAGGTAGAGAAGGAACTAGCGGAAAAGATGAAAAAGGAATTCAATGACGACCTTCAGGCTCGCTTGGATTTGGTTCGTCAAAAACCGCTTCCTTATACTTATCAAGAACCGGAATTAGCATGGAAAGAATTGAACAAGGGCGTACAAGATCCCAAGCAATTCTTCCCATCCCCCATTACCGGTATCAAGGAGGAGGACATCGATTTTATCATCAACCACTCCTTGAATGTTCCGGATTCTTTTACGCCTAACCGTAAAATCGGGAAACTACTTGAAACGAAAAAAAATCTTTATGCCGACAATAAGTTGGATTGGGCTATGGCTGAGCTTTTGGCTTACGGCTCCATCCTTCACGAGGGTAAAGATGTCCGGATGAGTGGTCAGGACGTTAAGCGAGGTACATTCTCCCACCGCCACGCGGTACTGAATGATGCCAATACTTACGATGAATATAACCGCCTTCACGGCATGTCCGATGATCAAGGAACCTACCGCATCTTCAACTCCTTGCTTTCGGAGTTCGCGGTGCTTGGTTTTGAATACGGTTATTCTCTTGCCAATCCCAACACCCTTGTGGTTTGGGAGGCGCAATTCGGTGATTTTTACAATGGTGCGCAAACCATCGTTGACCAATATATTTCCGCAGCGGAATCCAAGTGGGATCGCATGAGCGGATTGGTAATGTTGCTTCCGCACGGATACGACGGGCAGGGACCCGAGCACTCTTCCGCTAGGATGGAGCGTTTCCTACAAATGTGCGCGGAGTTCAACATGACCGTGGCAAATTTGACCACACCCGCGAACTTCTTCCACATTATCCGTAGACAATTGGCTAGACCGTACAGGAAGCCATTGGTAATTATGTCGCCCAAGGAATTGTTGCGTCACCCGGAAGTTCTTTCCGAGAAAATCGCATTCACGCCGGAAAATAACTTCTACGAGATGTACGACGATTTGGACGTTACGACCAAGGCTGCCGCCAAGAAGGTAAAACGCGTCCTCTTCTGTTCCGGTAAAATCTACTACGACCTACTTAAGCGTAAGCGTGAGACCAACCGCAAGGATATCGCTATCGTAAGGGTTGAGCAATTGTACCCTTTCCCCAAGGAGGAGATGGATCAATTGGTGAAGGAAAAATACAAGGGCGCTGAAATGTTCTGGGTACAAGAAGAACCGTCCAACATGGGTGCTTGGCAGTATTTCTTGGCGTTCTACCGCCACTTTGATATCAACTTAATCGGACGTAAGTCTTCCGCTTCCCCGGCCACGGGTTATAAGAAGCGCCATATAGCGGAGCAGTTGGATATTATTGATCGGGCGTTCGGTTAATTGGTTTTTCCCTTGTATTC
>JAHDDF010000850.1 GCA_020629475.1 Saprospiraceae bacterium | reverse complement strand
TAAGACAAGTTAAAATTTGCTTATTTAACCTTTCAACAAAGACGATTCAGGTTTTTTCGGCGTCTAAATGATCGAAACAAACCCGTAAAAAATGAATCGCCTATCTTTTTACATATTGACGATGTTTGTCGTGCTGTTCCATTTTGGAATGGATGCGCAAGACAAGGTAGCCGTGGAACGATGCCACCAATTCATGGAGGGCGTTCCCGTGAATACCATTAAAGCGGATGACCGTTATAACCTCTACGTGGGTACGGACAAGGGCTTATACCAATTTAATTATTACGATGGTGTCCAAACCGTATTCGAGGGAGGTGCCGTTAGTGTAGCCGATGTTTCGGATGCGGACCTATTGCATATTGAGAACGGGAAAATCCTTCGATCCTCTCGTGGCTTAGGGGTGAATATTAATGATTACGCCCGTTCCAAAGCCATTGCCGTAAAGGCGTATGAAGGGAAAATTTATGTTGCCACCGAGCGTCACGGCGTTCTTGTTTTTGATGCGACAGATATGGGTTTGGTCGGAAGATTGGATAAGTCCTCAGGGAAGTTAAAGACGAATAATATCAATTTTCTACACCGTGACGAAGCAGGAAGCCTCTGGGTTGGGACAACATCGGGGGTGCTTCAAATTAAGGGTACGGAAGAAACGCTCCACAAACCAAGCGACAATATCCGCGTGGTCACCCAAGGAGATGACGGCATTTGGTTTATGGGAAGAAAAACCCTTCACCGATTTGCGGGTTCCGATTGGGAGCGAATTCCTTTTTCAGGTAAAACCATCAAGGGGGAATTAAAGGGAATGGCTTTCGATAAGCACGGAAGACTATACTTCGCCTCAAATATTTTGGCAAGATGGAATCCAACTACCGATGAAACCTTCACCTATGATGCCGATTTCGGGTTTACCGATGCGGCTCCTACCTGTTTGGGACGTGATGCCGAAGGAGACATGTGGGCAGGTACGCCCAAGGAAGGATTGTTCCGCTTCAAGGTTTTCTATGAGGAACCTGAAGTAGCTGCGCCAAGTA
>JAHDDF010000849.1 GCA_020629475.1 Saprospiraceae bacterium | reverse complement strand
GCCTGCCCATGTCGTATTAAATATATCTTAGCCATAAATTCTCCTTAACTCCTTCACTCTTTCACTCCTTCACTCCTTCACTCTTTCACTCTTTCACTCAAAAAGCCGTTCAATTCTTTTTTTCTGTACCGCTTGCCAAGCCATCATACAGAACATTCTAGCGGCATGGTTCAAATGCGCGAAGCGTGGATCCGTGGTTAATCCCTTGGAATAACGATAATAAATTTGCTGAACGATTACCGCTATTTTAAACAAACCGTAAACGTAATAGAAAACCAGATTATCCACATTTTTTCCGGATGCTTGCGCGTACATCTGTACCAATTCCTCCCGCCCCGGGTTTCCGGGTAGGGTAGTAGGTGAGGGCCAGCCCTTGGTAATCATGTCGCCGTCGGAATTCATGGACCAATAGGCGAGAGAGGTACCCAAATCCATCAAAGGATCACCAAGGGTACACATTTCCCAATCCAAGATGGCGGTGATTTCATCCCAAGACTCGTCCTTGAAAACGACATTGTCGTACTTGTAATCATTGTGGATGAGGGAATGGTCATATTTCCTAGGTTGGTTTTCCTCCATCCAAGCCATTACCTTTTGCGCTTCCGGGATATCCTCCGTTGCCGCTTTGAGGTATTGCTTGCCCCAATTGGTGACCTGACGTTCCACATAGCCCTCGGGTCTACCCAAATCTTCTAGACCAATCGCCTTGTAATCCACCGAATGCAGTTCCACGAAAGTATCCATCCATGTCTTGGAGATTTTCCGGTAACCCTCGGCAGGGATTTTTCTTCCGAATGCCTCCTTGGCGGAAAGGATAATACCGTCCACCTTTTCCATGATATAAAACGAGGCACCGATGATGTCCTTGTCTTCCGTGTAAGCATAAGCTTTGGGTGCTTTCCCGAAAGCCTTGTTCAATCCGGATAGGACCTTGAACTCCCTTCCCATATCATGCCCTCTTTTTACGGCACCTTTTGGTGGGCGGCGCAGGACGTATTCCTTTTCCCCAAGGGATAGGAGATAGGTAAGATT
>JAHDDF010000848.1 GCA_020629475.1 Saprospiraceae bacterium | reverse complement strand
CCGGAGGCCTAGGGCCTCCACCGCCCGGGCGATTACCTCCGCCTACCTTAAACGAAGCATCCGGCGTACCCACAAAATACCGGGGGACGGAAGGGAAAGCATCCGTAATAACGTAATAGTAAGTCCCTCCCGGAAACTCCGGCGTAACACCGAATCTGCCGTTCGCCTCGTCCAAATCCCCTTTGCCGGAAAGGTATTGATAGTCTCTCACGTAGGTACCGTCGTACTTGCCGTCCGGTGCGGATGTCCCGTCTCCCGGACGGTTGCCGCTTCTCAAACCGTAGCTTGAAGTCAACTCCTTCAAACCGCTATTTTTATTCATGGCATCCTTGTAGCCCCATTTGTAATAAATAGGGAAACCATCCGCTGCCCAACCCACTTGGAACATGGATTTCCCGTCCGCTTTCTCCACGAATCCCCAAGGTGTTCCGTGGTAGTGGTATTCGCCATTGGGCTGAACGTGGGCATTGTTACAATCATCACCTAAATTGATATGCGTGCTCAGTGCCTCTTTTACCCAATCGAAATTCTTTTCGCGGGTACCGCGCGGCATAAACGCCTCCGCTGCGGATGGGTCTAACTTGATACCGTTATTCACCACGCCGAATACCCAGCTAGGTCTACCTATTCCGAATCCGCTGCCGCTGTACAAGGATGTCATGCTACTCGCCTTGGAAGGATTCGCGGGTACTTGGAAACGGATGTTTTGCTCGGTCATGGTATGCGGGTTTCCTTGGTTGGGAAACCGTCCCACCTCATGATCCGGGATGCCGTTGGAAGTAATAATGCGTAAACCGTTTTGCACGGAAATATTGACTTGGTTTCCGCCCTTTGGCGTTTCCGAGCATTCAATCCCTGAAGTAACGGAGAAGGAATCCCCTTCGTGGGAATGATCCGCGCCTTGATCATGACTATGACTTTCGCCGCTATTTTGCCAAGCTTGGGCCTCCGCTAATAACTCGTTTTTGATGCCTTGGCTACCGCTTTGTCCTAGGATGTTATTCTTCTCGTAAGGGTCTTTGGAAAGGTCGTA
>JAHDDF010000847.1 GCA_020629475.1 Saprospiraceae bacterium | reverse complement strand
CATCCGTGGATTTTAGTCCGGCTAGTGCCGGGTTTAGGGTTAAGGGAGCAATATAAAATTGGCTAAAATGCGGGTCTTGCGCTTGCGTTTCTCCTTGGAATACAAACAAGAAAACGAGGGCAAAAATCAGTTTTGTAATTCGTCTATTCATGGCACGTCTTGAAAACAATGATTCGTAATAATCGACGGCTTAAGGGTGATTCGGTTAACTGCCGTCGTTAATAAATTATACGGGGTGCAAGCGTGCGGGATGCAGGGTAAAATCCTTGGAATTAATACTTATTGTGACGGGGAAATCAATAAGATTCCCCCGTCGATGTCCTAGTTTGCTGCTATCGGAGCAAGGAAGTGTCTCCTTTCTTTGAAACGATACTTCCGTCTACGGGACAAACCGCTTCTACATACCAAACATAAACGTCGGTATTTACGGGTTTGCCCTTATATGTTCCATCCCATCCTTCGGAGGGATCTGTTGTTTCGAATACGAGTTCGCCCCAACGGTTATAGACACGGAACAAACGTACGTCGGCTAAGCCTAGCACACGTAATTCATCATTTCTTCCGTCGTTATCAGGCGTAAATCCGGTAGGTACTTCTACTAAACCGTCTATGCATTCCAATACGGGCGTCCCCCTTGTACTCGCACTTGCGGTACAGCCGTTTTGATCCGTTACGGTTATGGTATAAACGGAGGTACTATCCGGCTGGGCGGTAGTTTGCGGACAATCGGCGCAAGCCACCTCATTTGCGGGTGTCCATGCGTAGGTGTAATTGGTTCCGTCTCCTGAGATAACCGGAATCAGGGAAACCGTCCCACCCGGAATGTAAGGTATGGTAGTCGGTAAACTGACCTCGGGAGAATCATTTACGAAAACCCTTACGGTTGCGGTATCACCGGCGCAGAAATCATGCGTTCCTACAACCGTGAAGGTCGTTGTTTCTTCCACGGAAACCATTGGATTGGGAATATCCGTAGCACTCAAGAATTCCCCGTTATTCCACTCGTAGAAATCCGCTCCTCCTTCGGCTAAAAG
>JAHDDF010000846.1 GCA_020629475.1 Saprospiraceae bacterium | reverse complement strand
AAAGCGGTGCTTTATATTTCACAAGGGCGTTCGGGTTATGGTGGATTCGGTTCTACCCAAACCACGATTCTTTCCTTGAAGGCTTTCACGGCTTACGCCAAATATAGAGGCAAGATGAAGGAGGACGGCAGAATCAGGATTTATGCCAATGACCAAGAAGTCAAGGAGATACATTACAAGGCAGGACAAAAAGGACGCATCACAGTGGACTTGAAATCTTTCTTGGAAAAAGGACAGAACAGCATCACGGTTTCCTTTGACCAAACCAAGGAAGCCCTTCCCTACGCTGCCAATATCAATTGGACTTCACTCACACCGAACAGTTCAAAAGATTGTCGTGTGGACTTGGAAACCAAGATAGCAAGTAAATCTGCCAAACTTGGCGAAACGGTTCGCCTTTCGGCTAATATCCGAAACGTATCTACGGAAAACGTTCCTACGCCTATCGCCTTGATTGGTATTCCGGCAGGACTGAGCCTTCAACCTTGGCAGCTCAAGGAAATGGTTGAAAAACAAGTCATGGATTACTATGAAATCAGTGGCAATTATCTCGTTTGCTATTTCACAGAACTAGGTATGGCAAAATCAAAGACCATCAACCTGGATCTGAAAGCGGATATTCCCGGCATTTACAAGGCTCCGGCAAGTACGGCATATCTTTATTATGACAAGCAGGACAAGGATTGGGACGCAGGACAGGAGATTAGTATTGAGGAGTGAGGAGTGAGGAGTGAGGAGTGAGGAGTCTAAGCTATTTATTTTGCGTAGTAAATTCCTAGGAATTTACTACGCTTTGATTTTTAGATTTTCTCAAGCGGAATGAACGCCCAAGTCAATTTTTGCTTTTCCTTGTCATGTTGGAATCGGAGAACCCTATCCGTTTGTCCGGCAGTTTGGAATTGCTGATTCCATTCCGTTTCGGAAGTAATGCCTGATCCAAGGAAGGTCATGCCACTATCATGGATAAATTCATAGGCATCCGCTTCTTGTCCCAAATCCCCTGCCACACAAATCACAGAGATACCTCGCTCTTGTAC
>JAHDDF010000845.1 GCA_020629475.1 Saprospiraceae bacterium | reverse complement strand
GTCCTAATTCTTTTAAATACGAAGCCGAAATAAGAAAATACCAATAAAAGAATGGTAGTGGTTTGGAATATATGGAAGGGGTGGGTTGTTGCTTCCGTATTTATGAATAAATCCGTAAGGATAAATTGTTGGAAAATGAGGAAAAACGCCCCAAGGACGTACAAGATACTTACCAAACTATACCGCCCGCTTTTTAGAATAGGTAATGAAATGCAGAAGCATACTAACATCATTAAATCCGAGATTAAATGATGCGGTTTATTCGCGAAAATTAGGTGAACGAAAAGAACGATAAGTAGGGATGCTAGGATAGCAAAATTGGCGTAAAGAGCCATTCTTGCCCGTAGCAAGTCCCCTGGGTTTTGTTTAGGGTAGTTTCCTAGGAAATACCCTTCAAGCTTTGTAAGATCGGTGGTGAAGGTGCTCATAACTATATGTTATTATCGGGTGGCACCTCGAAGATGAGAAACGGAAGTGGATTTTCGCCGCTTATTGGTTAAAGCGGCGGTATCCTTCGGTAAGTGAACAAATATTCAGGATGAAATTTTGGAAGTATTAGATATTGCCTGTCACAAGAGGTTGAAGTTTAAGATTTTCGAAAATGCTTTTTCTCTTCCTCTGAAAAAGTAAAACGAGGATCATCTAATGCCGCTGTGGCTGAGGAATATAGCGAGCCCTTCATCCATCTGTAGGGTAGGGCGTACTTGTTCTTCCAAACGATGGTCAAATGCTCGTCCAGCTCCTCCTGGGTCCCGGAAGCGGAAATAACCAAGCCGTTTTCAAGGGCAAGCACCCATTCGCTTTCATTGTTTTTACTGAACGGGTAATTCGGGCTTCTTTCGAAATCCTCCACTAGGTCGAATTCGCCGGTATACAAGGGTAGCTCATCCTCATCCAATTCCATATAAGTGTTCGCCTGCCGCTCGCGGTCAAAATTATGGATGTTGTAACCTTCATAATCCCAAAAGCCGATTCCTGCCGCACCCATGCAAATGATTCTGTCATTGGTGAGGTAAACGCCTTCGCTGAAATAAGATA
>JAHDDF010000005.1:16448-35631 GCA_020629475.1 Saprospiraceae bacterium | reverse complement strand
TTTCTTCATATTTCGTTAATCCCGGACTTGGGCATATGCCCGGTCCGGGATTTTTTTATCTTGAAAGCTCTTTGAAAAAAATAACCTCATGTTTAAATCCACCCTATCCTTTTTATTGTTTTTTCCGGTATTTCTATTGGCGCAAAATGATGTAGTTTACATAGAGAATCCTTCCTTTGAAGGTCGCGCAAGTCATAGTACGGTTGCACCGGATTGGGAATATTGTACTTTCCCGGATGAGACACCTCCCGACACTCAACCCGGGGCTTTTGGAGTGGAGCTTCCCGCTTTGGATGGTAAAACATATTTAGGAATGGTTACAAGGGATAACGGAACGTACGAGTCTGTAATCCCCACCTTGTCAAGCCCGATTCAAGCCGGTGTTTGTTATGAGTGGATTATTCATATACGGCAATCCGAAAAATATTCCAGTATTTCAAGAACAACCTCAAAGGAAGATGTATTTGAGGATGCGGTTAATTTGGTGCTCTTGGGCTCTGAAAAAAAGCCCTGCAAAGCGGATGTCCCCTTGATAATAGTAAAGGAGATTCAGGGGGAAAGGAATTGGAAAAAGGTAAAGCTGAGATTTAAATCCGACAAGGAATTGAAACATCTAATATTGGCGGTATTTCCGTCTAATAATGAAAAATCCAATGGGCATTTATTATTGGATCATTTTTATCCGATTGTTCCTGTTGATTGTGAAACGGGAAAACCTATAATTCCTTCAGGAAAGAAGAAGGAATTATTGAATCATTTATCTCAATTGGAAAATCCAAGGGAACAAATTAAATTTTTAATTTCCGAAATGGGCTTATATGATCTTCAAAAAGAAGATGGTAGACTATATAGTGGTGATGTATATTTAACGGATAAGGATGGTTATATTTTTTCGAATTATAAATTAAAATTACTTGCCCACATTTTAAAAAAGGAAGGTATGAGATTGAGGGTTCAATTCAATGAAAAATCAAGTATAGTTCAAAGTGTTCATATCGAAGATTATATTGCAATAAATCCTTGGAAAGAGATGGGAGTCGATTTTGAATCAATAAAGTTTAATAAAGAGGAGCAAGCGTTTGTTTTTAAGTCAAATTCTTTAAGAATGGTGTTGGATGATTTATAGAACTCGATAAGCGAATTCTATAAATCATCCACCTCATATTTTTATGATTAAATTTTAATAAAAGACTTCGTAGTAGAGTGAGAATTTGACTTTATCTTTATCCAGTATTTTCCGCTAGGAAAACTTTTAATATCAATTTGATTGATTGTTCCTTCTTCTTGGATAATTAATTTTCCGTTAGAGGAATAAATTGAAATTTCTCCTTCATTAAAATTACTAATTTGAATATATTCCGAAGAAGGATTCGGGAATATTTCAAGATCAATTTCAGGTATTTCTTGCTCCTGAACGGATGTGGATAAACAATCCCCGTTCGTGTTTTTCCAATCCATTACGGAATTCCATTTCGGGGAATCAGGAGCGGAAAAATAATTTTCCAATAAACCCCAAGAACCAAAAGGGGATTCCTGCGGGGAGGCGAGTACATAATTCATGAATAATGTAATATCCAATTCGTCCTTGTAATAATCCAACATGTCTTGGTAGAAAGTATACATGTCAGGGTGGACCTGTGCCTCGTATAAAGCATGGTTGTAATTTCCTTCAAAACCGAAGTATTCAGGGGTGATGTGCTGCCCTCCTTCATACATGACGAAGTCCTTGCCGTAAGCGTCCGCTACCAAGGTTTTGAATTGTTGCATCCAGTAAAAATTCTCCTCCGTATTATCACGGAGCATTTGCATGACATCAGCGCCGGTAGCTGAATTTCCAAGGGAGGTTAATGTTTCATAATTTTCCTCGTCTAAGCCCACGTAACCCGGGTAAGAAACTAGGTCTACCAAATCCATCGCGTTTTCATCCTCGAATATTTCAATGGCGTCAAGCACGAAGTAGTCATGTCCTGCTAAAACCGTTTTTATCCTATTTTCTTGTCCTTGGAAAACTTCATCCCAAGTTTCAAAAACAAGGTGCGAATAATGACCGTAATTCCTTCCGTACTGGTTGTAGGGTGAAGCGGAATCCAACCAATGCGTTTGGTCAAATATCCAATTCCAACACTCATTGGAATATTCCAAATAAATGGTTAAATCCGAGGATAAATTATCCCTAAATAAAACCGCTAATTGTTGAATATAATTTTCGTCCGCCAAGTGTGGTACGTTAATCCATACGTCCTTATTCATTGAGTTTGATATTTCAATAACGGATTCCCAAGAAATACCTTCTTGATCCATGTTTTGCGTGTGGAAGTTGGAACGGGTCCTGTCCGTCCAAGTAGAAATAGGATGGTGGTTGGTATGTGTCCAATCCATAAATCGAAGCGCCGAAAATTCATTTGCTTTAGATTGGAAATCGGGATATAAAGGTGCCGCTTCGTAATTCGTTTCGAAAGCGGCTTCCATAATCCGGATATTGCGGATATGGTTTCCGTTTTGGGAAGATGTTATTTCAATATGAATACCGTTTTCGTCCACGTAATCCACGGTGAATTCCACTCGTCCGGGTGAGGTGGAAGTGATATGCGCACCAATCCAATTCGGGATGCTGAATGTTCCTGTTCCTTCGTGTAAAAGAACATAATTTCCGCTGCGGTAATTTCCACCGTATCCACCTACGGTAAATGCCACGATTTGAGGCAAACCCGTTCCGGGATGCGTAAACGGTACTTCCGTTGGGTAACCGGCATCGTCTTGTGGCATACTGCCGCTTAGGTATGAGTCCCAATCATTACCGTCATCTTGGTACACCTCATTGCGGGTAAAGAATTCGGAAGAGGATTTTTTAAGGTCTTTGTATACCCCGGCATCAAAGAAATGGAAGTTGGTCCCGATGCTCATGCAATCGTCTTGGGCAGTAAGCACACCGGAAATAATAAGCAAGCAAAAAAGAATGTAATTTTTCATGGTAATCGGATTTGATTACCACAAACATGGGACGGGAAGAATGAAAATACGTGTTACAAAATTGAAGTATTTTGAGGGGTGTTTTGAATTAGTGTGAAGGTTAATTCACTGGCATATAGTAGTTTGTTAATTTTGTATTGTTGTTTTCTGTATTTTGGTTGGGTGTAATTATGGCTCATTTTTCAATTAAATGCTCGTTAATTCCAAAATCATCGTTCTTTCTTTGGCTCAATTCCTCCATCTTGGCTTGGCATTTTTTGCAAGTCGCGATATGAACCAAATAATCATCATAGGCTTCCCCTTTAGGACCTTTGACGAGGCCGTTGGCAATACGTTCCAATACTTTCTCGGGAACATGAAATGCTTGCCCGATGCCCCTGCGGAATAAAGCAATGACTCCAACCAAAGTGGAGAAAATGGATACAAGGAGGATAATGGTGATCATGGGCTAAAAATAGACTTTAGAAAACGATGAATCTAAAATTAGCATAATAAAGCTCGATCGGCGCAGTCTCCCGACTGCGTCGCCACACCATCCAATGTCAGGCAGTTGCACCCAGATGTCAGGTGGTTGCACCACCTGACTGTAAACTTTCCCAACTTTTCCCGTACTTTGTATACGCGATTGGTTCAGCCTCCCCACTGTGCCTTAAACTACGCCGGTCATGAGCAAAAGGAAAAACGAGAAATCAGCAAAAGGGAAGAAAAAAACTACCCCGAAATCCAAGCCAAAAGAGCAAATTCGAAAGAGTGCGGCGGTACCGAACGGGAGTTTGGACGGAAGCCTGAGTTTAGTAATTCCTTGTTACAATGAAGAAGCAAATGCCGACCGGATGGCAAGCGCCGTAAAACGGTTGCAACAAAAACTTACGGCGGAATACATCGAGGTTGTCCTAGTGGATGATTGCTCTACGGACGGAACCTTAAAAGCATTGAATAATGCTTTTTCAGGGATGCCGGAGGATAGGGTGAAAATCATTGCCCAAGAGAAAAACGGAGGTAAGGGGAAAGCCTTGGTTACCGGGGTAGACGCCGCAACAGGAGATTACATCCTCACGCTTGATGCCGATATGGCTTCCGAACCCGTAAACATTGTTTCTTGGCTAAACCAACTCCCCGGAAAATCCTTCCCGGAGGATACGGTTCTTATTGGTTCCCGGGAACATGAACAATCCGACATTGTTCCCAATACCATGCGGAAAATCGTCGGCTTGATTTTCAATTTCGTGGTTCGCTTATTTACCAATCTTCCCTTAGCGGATACCCAGTGCGGATTTAAGTTATACCCCAAAGAAATCGCCAAGTCCCTTTTCGGGAAACTCAAGCAAACCGGCTGGGCGCACGATGTGGAATTGTTGTATGCCGCACAATTGGACGGCTACGGCGTAAAATCCATGCCCGTAAAATGGGAACATAAAGAGGATTCTAAAATCTCGGTTTTCAAGGACGGAATCGCCATGTTCTTGCAAACCATAGGTATTTCAAGCAGACTTCGTTTCAAGCACTTTATAAGTGATCCGATAAAGAATTTCTCCCTGTCTCCGGGGAAAAGCGGGGAGCCATCCTATTACCGTTTATTATTTACGGTTTGCTCTATTTTATTATTGGTATTAATGCCGCTCCTGAGTTTTGATTATGGGATAACGGGCGATGAAGAAGTCCAGAAAATCTACGGTGAAAAAGTCTTGGCTTATTTTGAATCCGGCGGGGAAAACAAGGAAGCGCTTAACTATGAAAACTTGTATTTCTACGGAGGTTTATTTGATTACACGGCTGCTTGGTTGAATCAAAACATAGGAGGTCTTGATCCTTGGGACATGAGGCACTTGCTGAATTCCCTTTTTGGTTTTTTGCTCATCCTTTTTACCGGTTTTGCCGCCAAGGAAATGTCGGGTAGTTGGAGGGTCGCATTTTTCGCCCTCATCTTTATGGCGCTCTCGCCTAGGATATTCGGGCATTCCATGAATAATCCGAAGGATATACCCTTCGCTATGGCAAACGCCTTTACGCTCCTGTATTTGATACGGTACGTAAAGGAATTACCCACCATAAATCCCAAAACGATAGCCATGCTTATCGTAGGGATTGCCCTTGCCATCAATATGAGGGTAGGGGGTGTCTTATCCATTGCCTACTTGGGTGTGGGTACCGTTGCGGCACTGCTGTTCAATGCCGAATTCAGGAACAAGCTGAAGGACATGAAATACCTTTTGAAGTTAGGTTTTGTCCTAGGCTTGGTAGCGTTCTTGGGTTATTTGGGCGGCTTGCTTTTCTGGCCTTACGGTTGGGAAAAACCATTCGAGAATCCCATGAAGGCATTGAGTGAAATGGGAGACTTCTCCACCGCTATCCGTCTGTTGTTTAGCGGGGATCATTATTGGTCAGATGCCCTTCCTTGGTTTTATATCCCTAAATGGTTCTTGATTTCAACACCTATATTCATTCTGCTAGGGGTAGCGGCTTATTTCGCTTTCGCGATAAAGGCATTCAAGGGTAAAGGAATTCTGGTGCATGGTGCTTTATTGTTCACCGGATTATTCCCGCCCATTTACGCCATTGTAACGGATGCACCGATATACGACGGGATTCGCCATTTTCTCTTTATATATCCTTCTTTCGTCATCTTATCCGCGTGGGCATGGCACAAGCTGGTTTCATTTTCCGATAAACCCGCCATGCGGTGGGGCGCTTCCGGTTTACTTGGGATTTTAATGGTTCCGGTAATCATTTGGATGTTTAGGAGTCACCCCAACCAGTATGTTTATTTCAATGAGACAGTAGGCGGTTTGAAAGGAGCCTACACCAATTACGAAACCGATTATTGGATGAATTCCGCCAAGGAGGCAACCCTTTGGTTATTGGAAAACGATCCGAAAATCCAAGCAGGGGAAACGGTTAACGTAAAGACCAATTGCATCAAACCCGTAAGGGAATACATCAAGCGCTATTCCGATGTTACCAAGGTGAAGCCGGGCTATTACGCTTTCCGCGATAGGGTAGATTGGACTTCCACCTACGATATATTTATTTCCCGTTTCGTAAATCGGGAGCATATGCTTAATGGCGTATTCCCTGCGGAGCCGGTAGTACATACCGTTGAGGTAGCGGGTGTTCCTTTGGCTACCATCTCTAAAAGGGAGGAGCCTTATGATGCCCAAGCTATGGTAAAGATGCGCGAACGTGATTTTGCCGGCGCCATTTCTTTATTCGAGGCGGAAATCAAGCAGCATCCCAAGAATGAAAGTGCGATGATTGCCTTAGGGCAATGTTACTTGCAAACCCAAAATATCCAAGGAGCTAAACGTGCCTCGGATATGGCTTTGGCGCTTTCGGGGACGGATATTAATACGCTTCTTCTTGCGGGGAATGTAGCTCGTTCTTCGGGGCAAGATGATAAGGCGGTTGAAATCTTTGAGAAGGTTCGTCGTTTAAGTTATAAGGAAAAAGGTGCCTTAACGGCATTGGGTTCCTTGTACGCTAAAAAAGGTCGGGCAACAGATGCGATGGATGCCTTAGCTTCTTATGGTGCCCAAGGTGGACAAGATGCCAATGTCTTCCGTTTAGGATTACAGTTGGCTACCCAATCAAACGATAATTTATACAAGGCGTATTTTGAAGCGCAGAATATGTTGAGGAATCCCCAGAACGGGAAAACGGACGTAAACGGGATTTTCTCCAGATTGGATCGTGCTTTACAAATAAAACCCGATTTCGAGCCGGCTTCGGAGTTGAAGGAGCTTCTTGAAAAAGAACTCGAAAAACAGCGCAACAGGTAAACCATGGATTTAAAAGAATTGGAATGCGGTGTTGATCCGCATAGGAATTGGTACTACCAGAGCAAACTTATCCCCCTGATTCGTTTTTTTGAAAAAGCGGTTGAAAACAGGTCGGAAAAAGTGGACGTGATTGATTTCGGTGCAGGAAATGGTTTTTTCTCCAAGGAACTTTTGAAGCGTTTCCCGGAAAAAATCGAAACCGTCCGTTTGGTGGATATTGAATACGAAAAACGAGAGGTCTCCGCAGACGGAAAAATCGTTAAGAGTAAATACGTAGAGGAAAACGAACGTCCTTGTGTAGTCATCCTCATGGATGTTATCGAACATATTGAAAACGATGAAGCGGCACTTCGCCAAATCCAAAAGGTTTTAAAAGATCAACCCCCGTTTTTCCTAACCGTTCCCGCTTTCCAAAGCCTTTGGTCAGGGCATGATATTTTCTTGGAGCATTTCCGCCGGTACAAAGTACCTCACTTGGAAGGTGTTTTGAAAAAAGCGGATTTCGGTACCAAGAAAGGTTACTACATCTTCTCCGGGATTTTTCCCTTGGTTTGGTTGGTGCGTTCCGTCAAAAATATGTTTAGAAAAGGCGAGATGCCGGCGAGTTCGGACATGGCTCCTCTTCCGGGACCTATTAATGCCCTCCTCAAATTTTATCATTCCATTGAGATGCGCTTGAACAGGGGGAACCGCTTGTTCGGGCTTACCTGTGTAGCGGAAGGGAATGTTTTAACGGAAACCATTCCTTCAAGCAGCAAGGAATCCAAAACCCAGGAGAAGGTTTCTCTGTAACTCTTTCATTTTTCACTCTTTCATTTTTTATTACTTACTTACCTTCGCGCAAGATTTTAGCCTAATACCGTAGAACCATGCACGAAAAGAAAATTGAACTTCTTCAATCCAAGCAGGAAAAAGCCAAACTAGGCGGTGGTGAAAACCGTATTGAAAAGCAACACGCAAAGGGCAAACTTACTGCCCGTGAGCGCGTACATTTTCTTCTGGATGATGGTTCTTTCGAGGAAATAGGGATGTTGGTGATGCACCGTTCCACCGATTTCGGGATGGAGAAGCAACAATTCCTTGGTGATGGTGTGGTAACCGGTTACGGAACCATAGACGGAAGACCGGTTTACGTTTTCGCGCAGGACTTTACCGTATTCGGTGGCTCCCTTTCCGAAACCCACGCGGAGAAGATTTGTAAAATCATGGATCTCGCCATGAAGAACGGGATTCCCGTTATCGGCTTGAATGATTCAGGTGGTGCAAGAATCCAAGAAGGCGTGAAATCCCTAGGAGGGTACGCTGATATCTTTTACCGAAACACATTGGCTTCCGGCGTTATTCCTCAAATCTCCGCCATTATGGGACCTTGTGCCGGTGGTGCGGTATACTCGCCGGCTATTACGGATTTTATCCTCATGGTAGAGGATACGAGTTATATGTTCGTAACCGGACCGAACGTAGTAAAAACGGTAACCAATGAGGAAGTAACCTCCGAGGAACTAGGTGGTGCAAGCGCGCATTCCACCAAGTCCGGTGTAACGCACCTTACTGCTGCCAACGATATCGATTGTATCGAGAAGATTAAACGTCTTTTAAGTTATATGCCGCAAAACTGCGAGGAAAAACCCGCAAAGTTGGCGTATGATATCAAGGAGGAATTTAGGGAGCAGTTATCGGGTATCGTACCTGAATCCGCTAACCAACCTTACGATATGCGTGAGGTGATCGAGGGTATCGTTGATGAGGATTCCTTCATGGAAATCCATCCTGATTACGCGGAGAATATCGTAGTCGGTTTTTCCCGCATTGCAGGTAGAAGCGTAGGTATCGTAGCCAACCAACCTATCAGTATGGCAGGTGTGTTGGATGTGGATTCCTCCAAGAAAGGTGCACGCTTCGTTCGCTTCTGTGATTGTTTCAATATCCCGCTTTTGGTATTGGTGGATGTTCCCGGTTTCCTGCCCGGTACGGATCAGGAATGGAATGCCATTATTACCAATGGAGCCAAGTTGTTATACGCATTCAGCGAGGCTACCGTTCCTAGGATTACCCTTATTACCCGTAAGGCATACGGCGGGGCATATGACGTAATGAATTCCAAGCACATCGGTGCGGACATGAATTACGCTTGGCCTACGGCAGAAATCGCGGTAATGGGTGCCAAAGGTGCTTCCGAAATCATCTTCCGTAAGGAAATTAAGGCTGCCGACGATCCCGAAGCAAAACTCAAGGAAAAAGAAGCGGAGTACGCCGAGAAATTCGCGCATCCCTACCGTGCCGCCGCCCGTGGCTTTATAGATGAGGTGATTCTTCCGAAGGATACGAGAAGGAAATTGATTAAATCCTTCGCCATGTTGGAAAACAAGGTTGATAAATTACCGAAGAAGAAGCACGGGAATATTCCGATGTAGGTTTGAGCAAGACCTCCTAGGTTTAATATTATCGGTCGTTCCGATTGAATGTTAATAGTACGATAAGCCAACGAAAAACCTAGGAGGTCTTTTCAACTTCCACCCCCGATAAAAACCGATAATCCCCCGCTTCAAAATCCACTTTACAAAAATAGGATTCCGGACCATTCGTTACCCAAAGGAAAGGGACGCGGAGGGCAATATTATATCTTGAAATTTGATCAAAAACCTTTTGGTCTAATTTTACTTCCGGTCTTTTACATTCAATTAAAATAAGCGGCTGCGTTTCCTCATCGTAGATTAAAACATCGCAACGTTTTTCAAGGGTGTTTACTTTCAGGGACTTTTCGATTTTTATACGATTTTTGGAGTAGCCTAATTCCTCAATGCAATAAGCCACCACCAATTGCCGAACGAATTCCTCCGGTGTAAGCACCAACCATTTTTTACGGATGCTGTCCCAAACTTTTCGCTTTCCTTCCTCTTTTTTGATGTTCAAGGAATCCGCGAAGGATAAAAAATCAATTTCCAATAACATCCCACAAAGATACGCTTTAAGACGAATCTTCTTTTGTGGAATACCAGCCTTTGCTTTTACGATAAAGGACGGCACCTTCCTTCGTATAATAAAAAGGGATACCCGACTTCTCGCAAGCGGAACGCCAATAACCTACTTTCTTTCTTGAATTATCCGAAGCGGCAATAATGACCTCGGGATTAAACTCTTTTTGGATGTCCTCGATTTTTACGAAAGGGTTTTTAGTGATAATTACCACATCCGTTTTTATGGAATGTGTACTTTTTCTTTTCCAATAATTTTCTTGGATAAGAATCACTTTCTTATCAAGGATATGTAGGAAAGGTAAGGTAGATGTATCCGTTTCTATTAACTTCCTTTTTCCTTGGATGCTGCGATGTCCTTTGGTAGCATACATTTCTGATTTTTTATCCAGAGAATCCAAGGAGAATACCTGCCGGTTGTTCTTGTAAAAACCATCGGATAAAATGCCTGATTTATTATCATAAAAAACAATGGATTCTTGCTCTTGGATTTTTATGGTTTTGAAAGAATAAAAAGAGGATAATATTATAATAACGATGGCGGCAATTTTAAAAAATACTTTCCTTTCAAATTGAATAAAAAATGAAATAAGGAGGATGAAAAAATAAGAAAGCAGGACATCATAAAAATCAAATCGAATATTTTCAATGATGCCAAAGGGTAAAAAATCCAAGGAAAAAATACAAGCATTCATCAACCATATTAATTGTTCTAAACAGTATCCGAAAATCTTTGACACGATTGGAATTCCTAATCCTTCAAATAGGAATAAAAGTAAACCGCCGTATAAAATGACGGGAGCGACGGGAATAACAATTAAACCCGATAACCAAAAGTATGTAGGGAATTGATGGAAATAATACAAACTCAAAGGAAGCGTCCCGATTTGAGCGGCAATGGAAACGGCAGTAATGCCCCAAATCCATTTTCCTATTTTATTTTTTACGTACCAACTCCGGTAAATTAAGGGTTGGAAAAATACGATACCCAAAACAGCCGCGTAGGATAATTGGAAACCGGGCTGAAATAAAAGGAAGGGATTAATCAATAAAAGAAAAAAAGCGGAGGCGGCAAGGGTGTTGTATATGTTTTTCTTCCTTGTAAATGCATTACCGATTGCCACAAAACTAAACATGGTGGAAGCGCGGAGGACCGAGGGGGCTAAACCGGTCACAAAGGCAAAGGTCCAAATGCCGATTAATGTTATAATAGCGCTCGTGATTCGCCATAAAATAGATTGATTTTTTATCAGTCCAAGAAGAAATATTAAAATGGAACTAATTATTCCTACGTGCAGACCCGAAACGGCAAGGACGTGCATGGCACCCGTATTGGCGTAAGCCAAGGAAATATCTTCCGTCATTTCATCCTTGTAACCCAATATTAAAGCGGTTCCAACGGCAAATTCGTTCTTCGTTCTAAGATATTTCCGTAAATAAGAAATACCATTTTTCCTCATGTTATGGGATAAGGATACAATAGGGTTTCCTTTTCCGTTCTCAAGTATTAAAACCTCCCATTCCTTCCCGAAGGCATTATGATGCACGTTTTTGAAGTGCATGAACTTCCGGTAATCAAAAGCATCGGGATTGGTAGGTGGAGAAATTTGCTTGGGCAATGCACGAAAGGCAACTCTATCACCGTATTCTAATTCTAGGGCATTTCCCTTTGCGGGTAAACTAAAACTAATATTACCCGAAACATTCTCGAATTCGCCAACACGTTCAAGGGCTTCCACGGAAATATTCAATTGAATCCTGTTCCCTTTTTTTGGTGGCTCTTTTATTATCCCGATAAAATACCCGGCATCATAAAACTCCTTTTGGAAGGCATATTCCGCTTGGTTTCTTTCATCGTGAAGTTTAAATAGTTGGTTCCCTAAAAGAAACAGGAAAACCGAAAGCAGAAGCCCGAATACGAATCTTACATTCCGCTTCTTAACGCTTAACCCCCAAATGGAGAGCAGTAAGAAAAGAAGCGGCAGGGCATAGCCGCCGTCGAAAGAAGCGGTTTCCGCTACCGCTATGCCTGCCGCAAGTGGCAATGCCATCCTCACGAACGGAATGGGCCGGAGGATGGCGTTCAGGTCATAGTTTTGGGGTCCTTGTTTTGCCACAATAGAATCACTAAAACATTAAAAACGACGAATAAATACTTCGAATGAATGTGCATTTTATTTCTTCGTCAATCTTATAGATGAAAATTGACGAAAATGTGAGTCTTTCCGGACGTCTTTTTTCTAATATTGCGGCATGGAATTAAAAAATGATCTGCTACTGCGTACCGCAAGAGGTGAAAAAACGGAACGTCCACCGGTTTGGTTAATGCGCCAAGCGGGTAGAATCCTTCCTCAATACCGTGCCCTCAGGGGTAAACTTTCCGGCTTTAAGGAATTGGTGGAAACGCCCCACCTTGCCGCCGAGGTTACCATCCAACCCGTGGATGAACTTAATGTGGATGCCGCCATTATTTTTTCGGACATCCTCGTAATTCCGGAAGCGATGGGTTGCGAATACCAAATGATTGAAAAGAAAGGTCCTTGGTTCCCGTCCACCATTCAAGGAATGGAAGATGTAAAAGCATTAAGGACGGGTAAAGAAGCGGCGGATGATTTGCATTATGTCTACGAGGCATTGAAAATCACCAAGCAGGAATTAGCGGGACGTGTACCGCTCATCGGTTTTACGGGTGCGCCTTGGACCTTGCTTTCTTACATGGTAGAGGGTAGCGGAAGCAAAACTTTCTCCAAAGCAAAGAAATTCCTCTACACCCAACCCGAAGCAGCGCATGCCTTGCTTGAAAAATTAACGGATACCATCATCGCTTATGTCAATATGAAAGTAGATGCCGGTGCCGATTTAATTCAAATATTCGACTCTTGGGCGGGTATATTATCCCCGGAACAATACAAGGAATTCTCCTTGCCTTATATTAATAAAATAGCCGCATCCGTAACTCGCGTACCGGTAACCGTTTTCGCGAAAAATGCTTGGTTCGCATTACAAGATATGACGGATACGGATTGCGACGTCATCGGTTTGGATTGGAATACAAGACCGGAATTCGCTAGGAATATCCTAGGGCCGGATCAGGTAGTCCAAGGGAATCTTGATCCTTGCATGTTATATTCTCCTTTCGATAATATTGAAAAGAAAACCAAGGAAATGATCGATGCCTTCGGCGGACATCATATCGTTAACCTCGGGCACGGCGTTTATCCGGATACACCCTTGGACGGTGTGAAATGTTTCGTGAATACCGTTCTCAATAGCTAATGATGGGTTGCCTCTTCGAGGCAGCAGTTGCCTCGGGGAGGCAACCCGTCATTAGCGCCGTAGGTGCGGCATGTATGGTAAGATTGTAATGAAAAAATCGATATCCATTTTATTATTGGAAAAATAAATGGTGGAAAATGCTCACATTTTAAAAGATATTCATCTATAGAAGAAATAGATGAATAATGGCAAATACCTATTCAAGGATAAATATTCAAGTTGTTTTTGCGGTAAAATATAGGCGTCGGCAAATAGTCGAGGAAATTCGGGAAGAGGTGCAAAAATATATGACAGGCATCATCCAAAAACGAGGGCATAAAGTATTAGCTATTTATTGTATGCCCGATCATTGCCACATATTTATTGGATTATCCCCAAGTCAATCCATTTCGGATTTGGTGAGGGATGTGAAAGGTAAATCCTCGAAATGGATCAATGAGAAAAACGGGAATAAGACATTCCGATGGCAAGGAGGATTTGGAGCCTTCAGTTATTCCAATGACCAACAAAAAAGGGTGATTGATTATATTTTAAACCAGAAAGAACATCACGCTAGAAAATCTTTTGAAAAGGAATATCGTAGAATGTTAGAGCGGGCGGCGATTGAATATGACGAGAAATATCTCTTCGAGGAATTACAATAAAAAATACCTCATGCAGCTTTTTGCATGAGGTATTTTTTATTGAAGCTTAATTCAGTAAAATTACTTCTTAGCTGCTTCTACATAAGCTTCACTTACGGTAGCATTCTCAGAATTATCTTCTTTTTGTTCCCCTACGGTAACTACAAAAAGATTCATGCCGCCGCCATCAAAAAAGGTAAAGGCACATTGCCCCAAACCCGTTCCGGCGCAAGCATCTACCTCCACGTAACCACGTTCCCAAAATATTTTTCCGTTTCCGCTAGTAGCAACGCCCCCGGGCGCCATAGCAACCTCGTCCTCTTGGGCAACGGGTTTCCATCCGTCAGCGATGATCATTTTTCGGGCTTCATCGTAGGATTTACCCTTGACGTCAGGAACTCGAAGTGGTTCGGTTCCTGATGATATTATTTCCGTAGATGTCGTTACTTCCTCGGTTGGAGTGTCCGTATCGTTGGATACTTCTCCGGTAGCGCAGGAGAATAGAAATGATATACAAAGGGTAACCATAAAGATTCCCAAGAAATGGATATGCTTTTTCATCTTGATTTGAATTTTTATCAAGATAATGAAATCTTACTTTTTCTCCTTATCAAGGGCGTCCTTAATCCCCTCAATACCCTCCGCGAATCTTGCCATTTGCAATAAAACACGACTCATAGGGTCATTTTCGTCCACGGTATTGAATAACTTATTCTTGTTGAAGGTCTTTTTGATATCCTCCCAACGGGCTTTTTCCGCCTTGGTTTGGACATCCATTAATTCCTTCAATTTCAAGAAATTCGCCTCGGCTCCGGAAGTCAATGTCCGGGACTCTCCCTCATAATGGGAAGACAAAAGGGTTTCCAATTCCTGGTCGTTCATGACGGGTACGACCTTCTCCGCTAGCTTGTTCATATTACGATAAGAACCCTGTAATTTAAAGGCAGGCTCCGTACGGTACTCGTCCGCTTGGGCTGCGGAACGGATATACTCTTGATTTACCGCAAGCACGACATCCCTAACCCGAAGTAATTTCTTCAGAATAGCGACATACTCGGTCAATTCCTCAGGAGAATGGTCTGCCTCGAATTCCAAACCTTCACGGCTGCCCGTTTCCGCCCATCTTACCAAAGTGTGTACATCCTTCATACTCTTGGCGGCAAGGCGTTGCATCACCGCGTTCGAAGTCAAGGAGTTTTCGATGTAACTCATCTTGAAGGCATCAGCCGTATCACCGATGATGTCTCCTAAATCATAGATGTCGGCACGGTTAGCAAGCATGTCCGGGATGCGGAATTTCTCACCGGATTCCGTGTAAGGGTTTCCTGCCATTACGATACAAACCCGCTTCCCGCGTAAATCGTAGGTCTTGGGACGACCCTTATAAACACCCTCGATTTTACGTTGGGCATCACAAAGGCTAATGAACTTCTGAAGGAATTCCGGATTACAGTGCTGGATATCATCCAAGTAAAGCATGATATTATCGCCCATTTCCAAGGCGAGGTTCAGTTTCTCCAATTCCTGCTTCGCCGCCATGTTCGGGGCATCACCGGGATCTACGGAAGTAACCTCATGACCAATGGCGGGACCATTGATTTTCATGAATACCAATCCCAAACGATCAGCGATGTATTCCATCAAGGTCGTTTTACCGTAACCCGGAGGGGAAATCAATAAGAGCATTCCCATACGGTCGGTACGCGTTTCATCGCCCGCCGTACCGATTTGCTTGGCAAGGTTATCCCCGAAAATGGGTAGATATACCTCATCAATCAAACGATTCCTGACGAAGGAACTAAGAACACGCGGCTTGAATTCCTCCAAGCGTAAATCCTCCTTGAAAGTATCCGTCATTTGGCGCTTTAAATCTCGGAAGGACTCGAAGCGTGGCTTTACCTGCTCCGCGAACGCCTTCATCTTCGCCATGAATTTTACGTAATCCAAAACGTATTCACCTCCTTCTAAAACCGGATGCTCACCGCTCAATTCCTTGATGGTAGTGCTGGTCTTATCCGAAATGACACGCTTCTTTTCGTAATCCTCGCAAAGTAGTAATGCTGCCGCCTCATCTATAAAGGAAGCATAATGATCCACGCGCAATTGATGCACGAAAGCGCCTACCCATTTTCGCAATAAGCGGAAGCATTCCACCGGATCGCCGACAAGGCGCTTGACGGATTGATCAAAAACCGTAACCGATTTTTTGACCTTTAGGTATTGATTGAATTCCTTGTATAATTCTTCGGCTTCCTTGGAAATAACGAAGCCCTTTTCCCTTGTTAATTCCGCGAATAAATAAGCGGCAATCTCCTTGGGGGCAGCATCCGTCCAGCCTTTTGCCAAGTCGGAACTTGTTTCCTCTAAAGCTTCCAAGATGTGTTCGAACTCCTTGGTTTCCGGAAAAACCTTCATGACCGTAGCGGCGGATTCGAATTGGTTTTCAAAACCGCTACGCGCTTCCTTGTCCATGATTTTATTCCAAATCACCTTGGCGGAGGAGCGGACCTCAGGGGAGAATCGAAGCAGGTCGATGCCTTGGTACAAGCGCAATAATTCCTTGAGGATAATTGCGGCATCCTCATCATGGACTCCCTTGATATATCCTTCTGCGTAACGCTCTTTTGCTGTATCCTTTACGATGGAACCCGGATTGCCATCCAATAATTTTTTCTTGTCTTCCTCCTTGAAAACGGAATAAGCCAGATACTCGGAACGATATACGTCCTTGTTTTCGGAAATAAGCGCCTGACTCCAAACCGGACGGGTTTCCAAGAACTTCTCATCCTTGATTTCCTCGTAGAAATCGGTGCCTGTCAAGTGGAAAAACATATCCCCGTCGCGCTGGACAATGGTAGGTTCAACCGGTTGGACATTTACGCTAAAGGCATGCTTGCCAAAGCGGATTACGTTTTGGCCGTCCACGAAAAGATCCTGCTTGTCCCTTAATTGGCGCAAGGAATCCTCCTTCAGGGTTTTAAGCCCTGTCCGAAGCGCATCCGCTTTATTGGAATCCTCTAATTCTACAAGTTGATTGATAATATCCCTGACCTTATCAATCATCAAATCGGAAGCGAAGAAACCGTTGATTTCTTGTGCCTCCTTGAATTGCTTTACGCGATTCCGGATACCATCCAATATCCTCTCGGCGGCACGTTGTAAGGAAGCAGTACGATTGTTCCTTGCTTCGGTTAAGCTTTTCTTCTTGGATTCAAAGGCGTTGAAAACCTCTTCCCGCTTTTCCGCCAAACGTTCAATGAACTCATCGAACTCCACGAATTTACCTTCCAACTCCTCAAGTTGAACCATGAGTTTGGTCAGGTACTCATCGCATTTGACAGGCGTTTCGGAAACATCCAGGTAGTTGATGATTCCTTGATCCAATAGTTTAAGCTGGGCATTGAACTCGGCAGTAGCTTCCGTTCCGGTTAACTCCTTCCTTTTTTTGCGGACCGCCGCCTTGGAACGGTTAAGGTCGGCGTACATAGTGGAGATATCATCGATGATGCGTGTGGTTTGTGTAGCGTCATCGATTTTTAGATTGGAAACAATATCAATCAACATCTCCAAATCCGTCCCGATTTGATTGATGTTCTCTTCTACTTCCTCTCCTTCCTTGTTTGTTTTTACACCTTGGATGATACCTTCTTGCTCCGAAATCCTTTGCCGGTAAGGCACTAATGCCTCATCCCCAAGCAGGAATTCCACGCAGTTGGCGGATAATTGCTCATAGGCTTCGCCTGCCCTTACCTCTAGGTCGGCAACCAAATCGGTATCCGTATATCTCAATTCCCGAAGGGAAATGATTTCTCCACGTAGTTTTCTTAAATCCGAAAGGACGCCAACGAATTCATCGATATTGTCAAAAGTACCACGGTCAACCTTTTTGAAGGTTTCTTCCGCTGCTGCCCTCACCCTTGCGATTTCTTCGCGGGTTTCCTTTTGGATGCGGATTTTTTTCTGGTATTCCTCAATGGCGGAACTTGCCGTTTGACGAATGCCCTCAATGGGCTCACTCAGTTCGAATGCTTCGTTTTGGTGTATCCAATAGTAGGCATCATTTACGTCCGAGCATTTCTTGACCAAGTCGGCATACAAATCAGAGTAGGAATCATCCTTGGTACAAAGCAGAATGATTTCCCGGCATTCCGCCATCGCTTTTACGATGTCCTTATTACCTACCTTAAATAGATAATGATCCGCGTGTTCCGGGCTTGCCGATTCTTCCGCGGTAAACGGTGTTTGCCAAATTTGGACTTGGTGGTGTTTGGTGGGATCCGGTTCCGCCTTGAAATAGCACAACTCCCCGTTCGGGAAAACGGTATATCCGTGGCAAACGATAGGCGTGGCTACGGTTTGACGGATAATGTTATACATCAAAAGGACATAACTACCTTTCTTTTGATTATAAAAGACGTAGATATAATCCTCCCCGTTCGGGGAAACGATTCTTTTTTCAAAGGTTTTATCCGAAATGGAATCATCAAAAATCTTGAAGTCGCCGGTCTGGGAATAATATCCGTTAGCGAAGATGAGCCCTTGATTGTCCGGTAGCAATACACCGGAATCCTCCAAGGCATTGACCCGTTTTACCTCCTTGAGTTTTTCATTAAAAACGAAGTACCTGCACTCTTCCTGATAAGGCTTGATTTTTAAGGCGATAAGATTCCCTAAATCGGCATACAGGAATTCCGCATCATCCAAGGTTTGGTCCGGGTATTCCACATCCTCACGGTAGATACCTCTACCATCGTTGGTGTTGTCCTCTATTTTAATGGTAAGGTCACCGCCAACGGTTTCCACGAATACACGATCCAAGATGGAAACGTGCGGGTGTCTTCCTTGTCGTTGATAATCACGGGTAGCCCTTTGCCAACGAAATTCGTATTGTTCCGGATAGCGGACTTCATGCTCGGAACGGTTGTCTACATAGGTTATGTCATTGCCTTTGACCAACCATTTAAAAGCCTTAATGTCCTTTTCGTTCTCGGATACTTGGAACACCATGTATAGATAGGCGCCCAAGCGGATGAATTTGGCAAAAAAGGCGTTCTTATAATAACGATACAGGTTATTGAAATCGGTTAGGAATTTTTCTTCCTGCATGAAGGAAAGGTCTCCTTCCTTAAACCCTGTACCGGTAAAAACGTAAGCCTCGAATACGTCCTCGATTTTGATCCCGGAACGTAAGCCTACGTGTACATTATAACCGAATAAACAAGTATCACCCAAGGCTAGTACATCCCTGGCTATACAATAATTACCGGTGCTGATCCTATCCGTAGCGATGAGGGACGTCTCAACGGCACCGAATACTTTTTTACGTTCGCTGTTGAGCTGTTCGAGGCGTGCGTTTAGGTCATCCGCTTGCTGGCGCAAACGGTTCCGAATAATCTCGTAGGTTCCGGCTTCAAGTTGGCGGTTGTCTTGGCTCATTCGTCGTTTTTTTTCGGTTTGGTTGAGAGACCAAGCCGATGCATGTTGTTATAGGGTGGAGGTAGTTGATACGCTTCCTCCTTTGTGGTTGTAAATATAATAAAAGGGCTTGTGGATGGAGATGCAA